>JACCUL010000082.1 GCA_013811855.1 Acidimicrobiia bacterium | reverse complement strand
GCCCGCCACCGTCGCTGGGCTCGGCCGCTGCTCGTGGCCGCCGCTGTCCTGCTCGTCGTCGCCAGCGGCGCAGTGGCCCTCGGCGTGCTCGGCGTGCTCGGCGACGACGACGAACCGTTGGCGATGGACGTGCGGGCGACGCAGCGGTACCCGGACGCGGCCGGCACGGCGAGGTTCACCGAGACGACGTCGGGCTGGCGCATCGAGCTCGACGTCGGCGGTCTCCCCCGCCGCGACGACGGCGAGTTCTACGAGGCGTGGCTGAAGGACGACGTCGATGTCCTCGTCTCGATCGGGACGTTCAACGACGGTCGCGACGTCGTCTTGTGGGCCGGCGTGTCACCGATCAGCTTTCGCGCGCTGACGATCACAGAGGAGGTGGCCGATGGCGACCCGACCAGCTCGGGCCGGCGGGTGCTCGTCGGCACCCTCGACGCGGACGACTGATCCCCGGCATCGCGACGATCTCCGGCCGTAGCCTGACCGCGGTGACGAGACAGGGACCGGACGGCGCGACGGAGCGACCGCTGTCGGCGTTGCCGTCGCCGGCTTCGCGCCTCGTGGCGTTCGCCGCCATCTGCCTGGCCGGGCTGGCCGGTGGCCTGATCGGCAGCAGCCTGGTCGAGCTGCAGTGCGACGGCGACTGCGGCCTGCCGCGGGGCATCGGCATTCTCGGCGGCGCCGTTGTGGCCGCCGGCGGCATGAGCATCGTCGCCGTCCTCGTCCTCCGAGCGCTCGGCGAGTGGCGCGAGATCACCGACCGCGGTTCTGGATGAGGCCGGGCCGTCAGGCGAGGCCTCCATCAGTACGTTTGTGTTCCTCGGCTGCGCACGCAGCCGAAGCGAACCGTTCCGCAGTGAGGTCGCCGACCTGGCTGTCCAACCTCTGAAAGACTGAGCGCGATGGGGACACGAATCCTGGCCGTCGAGGACGACGAGCGGATCCGCGAGGCGGTCAAGCTCGCACTCGAGGACGAAGGCTGGAGCGTCGAGGGCGCGGCATCCGGCGAGGAGGCCGTCGAGCTGTTCCACCGGCAGGTGCCCGACGTGGTCCTCATCGACATCATGCTGCCCGGCATCGACGGGTTCGAGCTGTGCCGCACGCTGCGCAAGTCGAGCGACGTGCCGATCGTGATGGTGACCGCCCGCAACGACACCCACGACGTGGTCGCGGGGCTGGAGGCGGGGGCCGACGACTACCTGACCAAGCCGTTCGCACCGAAGGAGTTGTCGGCGCGCATCCGGGCCCTGCTGCGACGGATCCGCCCGACCCAACCCGGCCACGAGCGCCTCGTCTTCGGCGACCTGGAGCTGATCCCCGAGGAGGGCACGGTGCTGCGCGGCGGTCAGCCGGTGCACCTGACCCGCACCGAGTTCCGCCTGCTCTGCGAGCTGGCCGAGAACCGGGGCAAGGTCTTCAGTCGCGAGGAGCTGCTCGACCGGGTGTGGGGCTACGACTACTTCGGCGACGGACGGCTCGTCGACGTCCACATCCGGCGCCTTCGGACCAAGGTCGAGATCGACGCCGCCGCGCCGCGCCACGTGGTCACCGTCCGCGGGCTCGGCTACCGGCTGCAGTCGTGAACGAGCGGTGAGCGAGCGAGTCTTCGAGCGAGCGAATCAGCGTGGCGGTGCTTCTTCGTCGCCGGCTCTGCGGCGACACGTTCATCGGTGCCCGGCGGTCGCCGATCCAGCGAACCCGTCTCACGACGCAAGAGCGCTCCAGTGAGCGATGGGGCCGCCGACGACGCCGGCCCTGCGCCCTCCCCATCGCTCGTGCGCCGTCTGCTGCGCCGGTCGCGCCTCTCGCCGGTCGGTCTGCGTCGGCGCATCCTGCTGACGTTCGGGCTCGGCGCGCTGATGCTGTCGACGTTCCTGGCCTTCACCACCTACGGCCTGGTCCGTTCCAACCTGCTCAGCCAGCGGGACACGGCCAGCCTGCGCGCGGCGTACCGCAACGCTCAGGTCGTGCAGAGCGCCCTGCGCGGCGAGCCGACGACGCCGGCATCGGCGACGGCGCAGCTCCAGCAGCTCGGTGTGCAGCGCTCGCTGATCCGCTACCAGGGGCAGTGGTCAGCCGGCATCGGCCGGTTCGGCCCCGAAGCCCTGCCGCCGACGCTCGTCCAGCGGGTCACCGACGACGAGGTTCCGGCCCGCATGATCACGAGCGTCGGGAACGAGCCGGTGGTGGTGGTCGGCATCCCGCTCCCCGAGCTCGGCTCGTACTTCGAGTTCTTCAGCCTCGACGAGGACGAGCGCACGCTCGCCAACGTCGCGCTCTCCCTGCTGCTGGCGGCGGTGATCACGACCGCGCTCGGGATCCTGCTCGGCATGTTCGCCGCCCGTCGCGCCGTCCGCCCCGTCGCCGATGTCGCCAGTGCGGCCAAAGCGCTGGCCGGCGGCGACCTGGAGACGCGCCTGCCGACCACCGACGACCCCGATCTCGACGTACTGGTGACGTCGTTCAACGACATGGCGGCGACCCTGCAGCGGCGCGTCGAGCGTGACGCCCGCTTCGCCTCCGACGTCAGCCACGAACTGCGTTCGCCGTTGATGACCCTGTCGGCCTCCGTCGAGGTGATGGAGGCCCGGCGGGCCGACCTGCCGGAGCGGGCCCAGTCGGCGCTCGACCTGTTGGCCAGCGACGTCAGCCGGTTCCAGGGGCTCGTCGAGGATCTGCTCGAGATCAGCCGGTTCGACGCCGGGGCCATCCGCCTGAATCTCGAGGATCTGCCGGTGGCCGACTTCGTGCGCCACGCCATCGCCGTGAGCGCCACGCCGAACACGCCGGTCAGCGCCACGCGGCGGGCCGAGGTGGCGATGATCAGCGGCGATCGCCGGCGCCTGGCCCGTGTCGTCGCCAACCTGGTCGACAACTCACGGGCCTACGGCGGGGGTGAGCCGACGGTCACGATTGCCGACGCCAACCTGCCGGACGAACCAGTCTCCCACGTGCAGATCGCCTTCGAGGATGACGGTCCCGGGGTCCCGACCGAGGAACGGGCCTTGATCTTCGAGCGGTTCGCCCGCGGTGGCAGTGCCGGGCGGCGGGCCGGCAGCGAGGGGGCCGGGCTCGGGCTGGCGCTGGTCGACGAGCACGTGCGCATGCACGGCGGCCGGGTGTGGGTCGAGGACCGCCTCGACGGCCGGCCTGGCGCCCGCTTCGTCATCGAGTTGCCGTCCTGGGAGCCGGCCGTCAGCACGCCCGGCATCGGGCAGGAGGATCTGGTGCCGTGAGCGAGCGGGTCGTCGAGCGAGCGAACCACGGACACGGTCTTGGCGCTCGTTGGTGCCACGTGGGCGCGTTCGCCGTGGCCGTCGTGCTCGCCGCCGGCGGCTGCTCGATCTCGTCGGAGAACGCGCCCCGCGACATCCCCGTCGACCAGCGCGGCCAGCTCGACCTGGCCGACCCGAGCGCCGGCGAGGCCACCGGCGCCAGCCGCATCTTCCTCGTCACGGCGACCGGGCCCGACGACGGGCAACGGCTCCAATCCGTGCTGCGCGACGTGCCCGCCGACCCCGAGGCCGTGCTGCAGGCCCTGCTCGCCGGCCCCAACGAGGGAGAGTTCGAGGCCGAGCTGCGCACGGCCGTGCCCGGCGAGGAGGAGTTGCTGGCGGCCCGGCTCATCGCCGGGACGCTCAACGTCGACCTCACCGGCGCCATCCAGACGCTGCCCCCGGCGACGCTCGTCCTGGCCGTCGCCCAGATCGTGTTCACGGCCAGCGAGATCGACGGTGTGCGCTCGGTCCGCCTGCGCATCGAAGGCGAAGCCGGGTCGTGGCCCGACGGCTTCGGCGAGCTCCAGTCGCGCCCACTGACCGTCTACGACTTCCCCGGCGTCGCCCTCTCTGCGCAACCGGGGTACCCGCCCATCCCCTCCGAGCTGTAGCCAGTCAGAACGTTTGTGTCACCGCG
>JACCUL010000129.1 GCA_013811855.1 Acidimicrobiia bacterium | reverse complement strand
GGCGTCGATCGGCCGGGACGTCGAGCCGAGCCGCAGCTCCAGGGCGAATGGGCGGGCCGGCGAGCCGTCGGCCGAGTGGTCGCCCCGGACCCAGAGCAGCACGTCGTCGATCTGGCGCAGGTCGACTGAAGTGGACAGGGCCCGCTCGACGCGATGGCCGGCGCCACCTCCGGCTACGGCCAGCGTCACCGACTGGTCACCGGTCGGCGCGCCCGACGGCGCCGCGGTCAGCGTGATCGCCGACGACGGCGACCCGTCGGGCTCGCTCGCGGCCCACGGCGCGACGTCGTCCATCCCATCGATGAGGAGCTCGGCCATTGCGCCGATCGTGCGTGCCCCGATGTCGCGACCGCGTCGCGATCGCGTTGCGCGCGTGCTCGTCCGCCTACTCCGGCCGCAGGACGCCGACGAGCGTCCAGAGGGGGACCGTCGGCAGGAGACCCATGTCGTCCCAGAGCATCGTGCGGTAGCGGTCGAACTGGCGGCGGGCCTCGCTGACGTTGCCCTCGGCGAGGTGGGCCTCGATGAGGACGCGCTGCGCGCTCTCCCGCAGTGGCTCGGACTCGACGGCCGACAGCCCCGCGTCGACGGCGTCACCGAAGCGGCCACTGCGAACGAGTCGGCGACACAACGTCTCGAGGGCGTGGATGCGGTACTGGCGCAGTCGTTCCCGCTCGAAGACCAGCCAGTCCTCGTCCCAGTCGGGCAGGAGGTCGGCCGACAGCTCGCCGACGTGGGCCGCCACGTCGGCCGGGACCACGGCATCGCCGGTCCCGTCGTCCAACGCCGAATCCTGCAGGCGCCGGGTGCGCTGCATCAGGCGGCTCAGATCGACGTCGACGTCCGGGCACAGCGAGAGGTACGTGCCGGCCGAGCGCACCAGCCGGTCCCGGAGGTCCGAGAGCTTCCACAGCGCCGTGCGGAGGTTGGCGGCGGCGCGATCCTCGGTGCTGTCGGTCCACAGCGCGCTGGCGACCGTGGTCCGGCGTTGCGGACGGTCGCGCAGCGCCAGGAAGGCCAGGACCCGCTGGGCGTTCTGGGAGACGACGACCGGCCGGGCATCGACACGCAGCTCGAAGCCGCGCATCAGGCAGACCTGTGCACCCATTCGAGCCACCATGACGCGAGGGCGTCTCCGGCGCGTCACCGTGGACGTCTCCGACCCGTCACCGCCTGCTCCGGTCGCGACGGAGGGCGCACGGCGGCGAGACGGCTCGGTGACCGCCAGGCGCGGACACTGTCGGCGTGGATGGCGCCGTGACGAGCTGCGTCGTCGTGATCCGAGTGTGGTTCGAGCACGACAAGTTCCGGGCCCGGGCGATCATGGGCGGCGGCGACGACGGTGCCTCGCCTGGCGAGACCCTGGCCGTGACGGCGTCGATCGACGAGCTGTGCGCCGCGCTGCGTACCTTCCTCACGACGCGCCAGCAGCCGTTGCGCTCAGCCGAAGACGGCCGATCTCAAACAACCGTTCGACGGGCGGCCGGGAGTCCGCCCTAGCCTGCCGGCCATGCCCGCCGCCGTCGATGCCTCCCAGCTCGTCAAGACCTACACCGGCAGGGGGGGCACCGTGGAGGCCGTCCGCGGTGTCGATCTCGAGGTCGCCGAAGGGGAGGTGTTCGGATTCCTCGGTCCCAACGGGGCCGGCAAGTCGACCACCGTGCGCATGTTGACGACGCTGCTGACCATCACGTCAGGGACCGCCCACGTGGCCGGCGTCGACGTGGCCAAACAGCCCGACGAGACCCGCCGCCGCATCGGCGTCGCCCTCCAGGAGGCCGGCCTGGATCCCCGCCAGACGGGCCGGGAGCTGCTCGTCCTGCAGGGCCGGCTGTTCGGCCTGTCGCCGGCCGCGGCGACCGACAAGGCCGGCGAGCTGCTCGAGCTCGTCGACCTCGTCGACGCCGCCGACCGGCGGATCAAGGGCTACTCGGGCGGCATGAAGCGCCGGCTCGACCTGGCCTCGGCCCTCGTCCACCAACCGGAGGTGTTGTTCCTCGACGAACCGACGACCGGCCTGGATCCGGCCAGCCGGCTGACGGTGTGGGACGAGGTGCGCCGGATCAACGCGCTGGGCACGACCGTCTTCCTCACGACGCAGTACCTCGAGGAGGCCGACGCGCTCTGCGATCGGCTGGCGATCATCGACGACGGTGTCATCGTGCGTGAAGGCACCCCGGACGCACTGAAGTCCCAGCTGCGGGAGCAACAGGGCCTGGACCGGGACCCGACCCTCGACGACGTCTTCCTCGACGCCACCGGGCGCACCCGAGAACGATCCGCCGGCGACGTGCAGGAGGTGCACCAGTGAGCGAGCGAGTCTTCGAGCGAGCGAATCAGCGTTGCGGTGCTTCTTCGTCGCCGGCTTGGCGGCGACGCGCGCGCTGGTGCCCGGCTGGGACCGCCGACTTGGACCCGTGCGACGACTCGACGGTGCACCAGTGAGTAACCAGACGTTGCCATTGGTGCAGCGATCGTTGCGGGAGGCGATGCGGACGCCCGAGGCGCTCCTGCCGACGCTGTTCATCCCGCTGTTCTTCCTCGTCGTCAACGTCGGGCAGGTGGCCAGGATCTTCCCGTCCGGCGAGACCCCGTTCCTCGAGGGGCAGAACTACGCCGCCTTCCAGTTGCCCAGCTCGATCCTGCTGGCGGCCTCGTTCGGCAGCGCCGCGCTGTTCCTCGTCGAGGAGATCGAGGGCGGGTACTTCGACAAGCTCCGCGCCACGCCCGTGTCCCGCACGTCGCTCATGCTCGGCCGGCTCGGCGCCGAAGCGGTCAAGGGCATCGCATTGACTGCGGTCATGGTCCTCATCGGCATGATCTTCGGTGTCCGTGTCGCCAGCGGGCCGGTCGGCTTCGTGCTGCTGCTCCTGCTGAACGCGTCGTGGGGCGTCGTGTACTCCGGGTTCATGCAGCTCATCGCCATGAAGTCGCGCAGCGCCGCGGCGACCAACTCCGGCAGCCTGGTGTTCTTCCC
>JACCUL010000002.1 GCA_013811855.1 Acidimicrobiia bacterium | reverse complement strand
GCGGTGGAGTTGAGCCGGCCGAACCACGCCAACGCGGCCCACGCGGCCAGGGCGAACACCAGCAGCACCATCATCTCCGGCCCCGCCGACTGCCCGCCCTCGTCGCGACGTCTCACGGCGCGACCGTGCCTTCCTTCGGCGCCGTGGCGCGGGCCCGCACGGTCAGCGAGCCGGGCGCGCCGAACATCGGCGTCTGCGCCGAGACCGTTACCGAGATCGTCGAACCGGCGGGCCCGTCGCCGCCACACGAAACCGACAGCGAGTCGACCCATCCGCCGCCCATCCGGCCCGCTTCGGCCGTGGCCGCCGAGACGGCGTCGCCGCAGCCACCGTCGGCGGCCGCCGCCGCCCGAGCGCCTTCCGCGGCAGCCTGCTCGAGGATGTTGCGGGCGTGCCACCAGACCACGACCTGGCAGATGAACAGGAACAGCGCGATGAGGAAGACCGCCGCCAAGAGCACCTCGATCCCGGCGACGTCGCCGCGATCGTCCCGCGCCCGTCGGGCCCACCGACGCCGGCGACGCCGGCCCCAGCCGGCGCGCTGGTCAGCCGCCGGGGACGACGGGGTCGGGCACGTTGTCACGGGCCTTGCCGAAGATCTGGATGGCGAAGGCCACGGCCAACCCGGCGATGACGATCGCAGCGGCGATCCAGATCATCTTCGACGGCGAATCGTCGAGGCCGTCCTCGCGCCGGATCCACTCGTCGACATCGAGTCCGCGAAGCCGGGCCGCGAGCAGCGACACCGCCGCCACGGCCTGGTCGAAGCTGAGCAACATGAGCGCTCCTGTCTGCTAACTGGTCGAGGAGAAGGCGTCCAGGACCCGCTGCATCAGCGGGTAGGCCAGGAACGCGATGGTGCCGAGCACGAACAACATCGTCGGCCCGAACATCGTGGAGGTCTGCTGGTCGGCCCGACGCTGCATCTCGTCGAGCCCGACCTGGCGCATGCGCGCCGCGACGGCCACGACGGTCGACTCCACGCCGACGCCGATGTGGGCCACGTTGGCGATCGAGGAGGCCAGGTCCTCCAGCTCGCGTACGCCGTATTCGGCGCCGACGGCGTCGAGCGCCTCCCACGCCGACAGGCCCATCTGCGGCGCCGCGTGCACGGCGCGGGAGATCGCCCGGAACGCCGTTCCCGAACCGACGTCGGCGGCGTACGTGACGGCCTCCGACGCCGCCCGCCGGGTCGTCAGGCACACCGACACGAGCTGGATGTAGGCGGCGATGCCGGCGCGGAAGTCGCGTGACCGGCGCCCGACGGAAGCGACGATCGACTGCAGCTGATACCAGCCGGTCAACAGTGCGACGACGAAGGGCGCGCCGACGGCGAACCACGGGATCCTCACGCCGACGGCGATCGGCATGGCCGCCGCGGCGACGGCGGCGACGAAGCCGACGAACGTGGCCGTCATCACCCGGGTGGCGATCTCGTCGGCCGTCACGCCGGCGGCCCGGAGCTCGAACACGCGCCGCTCGGCGAACTGCTCGCCGGTCGTCGTCGACGCCACCGAGCGCCCGAGGCGGGCGAACGGACGCTCCCACGCCGTCGTGACGGCGGCCGGCGCCACGGTCGGCCCGTAGAGCCGTCGGTACACCACCGACAGCGATCGCGACCCGAACGACCCGGCGCGCACGGCGCAGAAGCCGGCGAGGGCGGCGGCGAGACCGGCGGCGAGCGCGATCTGGGCCAGGGTCATCGGCCGACGCCGATCCGGTCGACGAGCGCGTCGCGGTCGAGGAAGCGGGCCGTGCGGTCGTAGCGCGACAGCCGTCGCAGCCACAGCAACGATCCGGTCCAGATGGCGATCGGCACGACGAGATAGGCCTGACCGGTCGGCGTCTCGTACTCCGCCAACGTGTCGCGGGACACGACCAGGAGGTAGGCGATGAGCACGGCGAGGATGGCCAGCATCCGGCGCATCGAACGCTCGAACGCCTGGCGCATGCGGTCGATGCGGTCACGGGCGACGAGCTCGTCACGGGCCGATGCGGCGAGCTGCTCGAACGTCTCGTACAGCTCGGAGCCGGAGGCGTGCCCGTACGCGAAGAGCATGGCGGCCACGGCGTTGTCGGCGACGGGGTGGTCGAGGTCGTCGGCAAGACCGAGCAGCGCGTCGTCGACGGTGACGTGGTGGCGCACCCGATCCCCGAAGCGCTGCAGCTCGACGGCGATCTCCTTCGGCGCCCGGCTGGCCGACCGGTCGAGGGCCTGGGGCAGGTCGAGGTTGGACCCGCGCTGGAGGTCGCGCAGGTCCTCCAACCACTTGGCCATGGCGTCGATGCGGCGCCGCTCGCGTGTCGCTCCGACGGACTGGAACAGCTGCGGCCACCCGATCACCAGCACGAGCGCGGCGAGCGCGGCCACCGGCCAGCGGGTGATGACGAGGACGAGCATCGCCGCCGCGAGGCCGAGCCCGACGGTGCGCGTGTCGACGCGGACCCGACCGCTCGAGCGGTGACGCGGCGGCCGGGATGTCGGCGGGCTGAACGCCGCCGCCGCGCACCAGATGGCGGTGGCGATCCCAGCCCCGGCGAGCACCGTCAGCAGCAAACGCAACGGCGAGCTCACTACGCGGGGACCTGTTCGACATCGGCCGGGTCGCCGGGCGACGTGCGGCGCAGCGGGTGGTAGCCGTCGGAGCGAGCCGCCTGCACGTCGAAGGCGGGTTCGTTCATCGTGATCTTCTGCAGCAGTCGCGGCGGCCAGCTCGTCGGCGACACCCTGGCCCGGCCGTCGGCCGCGGTGGGCGACGGCTCGTACAGGGTGTGGATCTTCGGCTGGTCCCCCTCCATCAGCGGGTGGATGATCTCGCTCACCCATCGCGCCCGGTCCGGCGCGATCTCGCAGTGCACGACGAGGTCGAAGCTCTTGTAGACCATCCGCCGGGCGATCTCCCGCGGTGTGCCGTCCTCGCAGACGCGATCGACGAGCTGCTCGAGACCCGCTTCGGCCGAGTCGCCGTGGACGGTGACCATCGTGCCCTGGCCGATGTTGGCGGCGCGGATGGCCGGGCCGCCCTCGTCGCCGCGGACCTCGCCGATGACGTTGAGCTCGGCACGGGTGCGCAACGCCGGGCGCATGAGATCTCCGCAGCTGATGCCGCGCGCCGACGTCGTGACGGGGATGCGGGCCTGCATCTCCTGGGTCCACTGCCGGCCGAGGGAGGCGATGCCGAGCTCGAAGTCGGTCTCGATGGTGAGGATCCGCGTCGTCTCCGGGTAGGCGAGGACGGCGGCGCGCATGTTGGTCGTCTTTCCGGAGCCCTGCACGCCTGTGAATGCCACCGAGAGGCGGGCGTTCGGTGCCACCTCGCCGAGCAGGTAGGCGATGCCCGAGGAGATGCATCCCCACTGGAGCAGGTCGTCGAGGGTGGCGCCGAGCACGCGATGGACACGGATGAAGATGCCCGGCCGGCTGACGACGTCGTACCCCTGCCCGTGAAAGCGCAGCCGGGGCGAGAGCTGCACGTCGACGAACGGCGCCTCGAACGAGAACGGCCGGTGGTGCGCTTCGGCGACGTCGTGGATGACCCGCTCCATGGCGCGGTCCTCCGACACCATCGGCGGGTACAGCTTCTGCGTGCCGTCGGCGAGGTCGACGCGGATCGGGCTGGCGCCGAGCGCGACCACGTCTTCGGCCAGCGGCTCCCGATCGATGATCCCGAGTAGGTGCGGCAGCAGGAACATCGACGAGAGCACCATCTCGACGACGGTGTCCTCCTCGGTCAAAGTCAGCGGCGTCGTGGAGTTCTGCACGCGCAGGTCGTTGATGCGCGGCATCACATCGGACTCGAGGACGTACTTCGTCTTCTCCTGCCGCCGCTCGCGGGCCAGGTGCGACTCGCGCCCGGGGTTGGCCGGGAGCTGGTCGCCGAACTCGCGCCGGACCCACTCGGCGAGCTCGCCGAGATCGGCGCAGAGCGCACCGGCGCCGCTGCTCACGCGCCCACCCGGGTCCTGGTCGATCCCAGGACGAGCTCGGCCAGGCCGGCCGTGGCATCGATGAGCGCCGAGCGACGCAACGACCGGTGCCGCGCCGATGCGCCGCGGCACAACGTGCGCAGGCCGTCGGGATCGTGGGGGAGGTGGCCGATGTACGCCGGCCCGAGCTCCCGGGCCAGCTCGCGCGGCGCCAGGCCGTGGGGACCGCCGCTCGGCGTGACCTCGGTCGTGAGGAGCCGGATGCGCTCGCTCGACACGCCGAGCTCGTCGGGTGTCAGCCGTCCGCCGCGTCCGATCCACTCCATCGTGGCGGCGACCGAGCCGGGGTCCGCCGCGGCGACGAGGACGATCACGTCGGCGGCGGCGACGATCGGAGCGGTCGGCGACGACGGCGTCAGCCGGCCGATGTCGACGATCACCGTGCCGTCGACCGAGCGCAGCAGGTTGGACCACGAGCGACGCGGTCGTTCGAGCGCGGCGATCAGGCGGAACGGGGTGCCACGGGCGACGACGACCGCCATCTCGCCGAGTGGTTGGGCGACGCTCGCCAGCCCGTCGCTGTGCCGGGAGAACGCCGCTTCGTAGAGGCCGTCGCCGGCGGTCAGCTGTTCGCACCACCCGAGCAGCGAGCCACCCGACGGATCGGCCTCGACGAGCGTGACGGCTGCGCTGTCGGGGGTCGCGGCCAGGGACGCGCCGAGCGCGAGCGCGGCGGCCGTGACGCCACCCGACCCCTTGACCGCGGCGACCACCACCACACTCATGAGCCGGCGCGCACCAGCACGAGTTGGTCGTTGGCGGCGAGCTGGGCGATGCGGGAGGCATCACGCGGGGTCGCCGCGAGCACGGCCGAGAGCGACGAGTCTTCCTCGACCGACATCTCGATGACGGTGACGGCGAGCTCTTCGGCCGCCGGTGGCTCGGCGGTGTCGGCGGTCCCCGTGCCGGGCGTGGCGGGTTCGAGCGGCACCGCGAGCAGCTCGTCGCCACGCTCGATCGTGGTCGGGTAGCGGCCCGGTCGGACGAGCGCACCGACCTGGCGGTAGGAGGCGGGAACCGTCGGTGCGGCGGCGACCATTGACGGGCCGACGAGGTCGCCGGGCGCCAGGTCGACGGCGGCCACCGTGCCGGTCAGGTCGGTGCCCGCCGAGTAGAGCTGCGTGGCGCCGGAGTCCACGGCGACGAAGGTCGTGCCGAGCATCTCGGCCGTGATCGCCTCGCCGGCGGCGACCTCCTGGGTGATCATCAGCACCTCGCGCCGGTCCGAGGCCCGGCCGAAGCCCCAGAGCACCAGCACGGCGGTGGCCAGTGCGGCCGCCAACGCCGCCGCCAACCATGGCAGGCGGACCCGGCGCGTCGGCCCGACGCCGGTGCCCGCCTGAGGCTGCCGCCGGGTGGCCGGAGCGAGCTCCGTGGCGACCATCAGCCGCTCGCCTCGTTGACGTTGACGGCGCGGAGCTCCCCGACGGTCATGGTCAGCGGATCCGACATCCACTCGTACGGATCGAGCCGGGTCGTGTAGCCGGACACGTCGAACACCACGTCGTAGGTGATGCGCGCCCGGATGGTGACCTCGCCGAGGGCGTCGGGCACCCACACGCACTCCTCGTCCAACGGTCCGAGATCCCAGAAGTCGATCAGATCGCCCGGCCGCGCCGGCGTCCACGCTGCGTCGGGGACGCCGTCCTCGGGCTCGCAGGTGATGGGCCGCGTGCCGGCATCGGTGGCCACGAGGAACTCGAGCTGCGCCGGGAACAGGATCAGCCGGGATCGCCAGCCCCGGTAGACGTCGACGGCGGAGATGTACGGCTGCCAGGCGTCGGTGGAGATCTGCAGCCACGTGGGCATCCAGATCACCCACCCGCCGTAGGGTTCGTCGTCGGGGACGGAGCCGACGGCGAAGGCGTCGATCTGCACCGAGTTGAACAGCTCGTCGAGCCGCGACCACGGATCCCAGAACGGGTCACGGACGTAGACGTCGATGTAGTCGAGCGGCGTGTA
>JACCUL010000020.1 GCA_013811855.1 Acidimicrobiia bacterium | reverse complement strand
AGCGTGACCCCTGCGCCGAGCGTCACCTGGTGAGCCCCGGCGTCGACCGGTCCGGAATCGGTGAGCCGTCGCGTCGACAACACGACCATCGGTCGCTCCCGCGGCACGCCGCCGCCGACGAGACCGGTGTTGCCGCCCTGGGGCACGACCGCGGCGCCTGCCGCCGAGCACCGTCGCAGCACTTCGGCGGTTTGGAGCGTGTCAGCGGGACGGACCACGAGGCGAGCCTCGCCGCGGAAGCGTCCGGTCCAGTCGACGGCGAACGACGCCGTCGTGTCGGGATCGGTGAGGACGTGCGCGTCTCCGACGACCTCGCGCAGCGCGGACGCCAGCGGATCAGGAGCGCCGGACACGGGTCACCGGACGGACCGCAGGATCATTGTCTGCAACGCCCGTCCGACCGGGCCGTCGTCGTCGAACAGCAGGGCGTCGGCCAGACCCACTCCGGTCGGCTGCCAATGCGCGGCGGCCCGGCTGCCCAACCACTGGCCGACCGGGTCACGGTGCAGGGCGATGGTGAGGTCGGTGTTGACGAACTGGACCCGGTCGGGGTCGGCATGGCGGCTGAGGGCGTTGCCGCAGTCGGCCAGCGGGCAGATCCGCTGGAAGGGCGACGGCGCCTCGTCGGGCAGCAGCGGCACGGTTCGCATCCAGCTCGTGGTGGCGCCGGCATCGGGTGTCTCGCCGGGCGGGTAGCGCATCTCGACGGCGTTGCGGAACGTCGGGCGGCCGTGGATCGACGGGCCCATGGGGAAGTCACCCGGCGCCGAGTCGGCCAGCCGTGGCGTGGTCAACCCGCTGTTGTCGAGTGGCGCTGGGAACATCGGCGCCGTGCCGGCGGCGACGTGCATGCCGGTCGCCGACACCCTGGTGACGTCGTGCTCGTCGACGATGGCGGCTCGCGTGCCGCCCGTCGCCCGCCCGGAGCGGACGACCTCGCCGTGGACCCGGAACCCCGCCATCGGCACCGTCCGACCGAGCTCGACCGTCGTGCGGCACAGGCGCAGCCCGGGCAGGGCCCGCTCCAGCGCCCGCACGAGCAGCGCCGTCGGTGGCCCGGCATGGCAGGCCTCGGCGTCCCACGGCCCCCTGGCGTGATCGGTCGGGACGAACCACTCGCCGCCGGCGTCGTCGATCTCGACCGTGAAGAACGTGTCGGGCACGACCGCTACGACGGGCGCCGGCCGGGGACCTGGTCGAGCAACGCCTCACTGACCCAGCACCGGGTCAGGTGCAGCGTCGACTGGATGCGCACGACTCGCTTGGGCTCGTCGAAGCCCCGCCCGCACATCGACAGCGCGGCCTTGACGCACGACTCCTCGTCGGGGAGGACCATCGGCAAGCGGGAGCGGCGCACGCCGGCGATACCCGCCGTGAAGCAGTTGACGTAGGTCTGGCGCCAGTCGACCTGGTCGGCCAGCGCCGCGGGCACGAAGTCGGCGAAGCCGATGCCGAGCACGTTGCCGCCGCTGACCTCGGTGACCGCGAGCAGCACGATCGTCGCCACGTGCGGGCGGTCGAAGTCGGCCAGGCGGTCGACCCAGAACCGGCCGGTCACGTTGGGGTCCATCGTCGTGCCGGAGATGTCCTTGCCGCCCCGCTCGACGATCAGCACGTCGATCTCGTCGAACGGCAGCGCCGGCACCAGTCGGCGGGCCACCTCGGTCAGCTCCCGCTCGACCGTGCCCCCGACGCCGTTGGCGTCGAGGGCGTGCACGCCGATGACCTCCCCGGCCGGCGACTCGATCGACGCCACGCCGCCGAGCAGCCGGCCGCTGGCCCGCAGCGCGTCGACGCCGGCAAGCAGACGGTCGCGCATCTCGACCGGACCGCACGAGTGGATCTGCGCCGCGCCGGGCTGCTTACCGAAGCCGACGACGGCCATCTTGGTGCAGCCGGACTCGATCGGCCCCTTGAAGCACGTGTGCGGCTTGATCCTGTTGACGGGGACGATCCCGTCTGCGGCCGCGGCGTGGGTGTCGAGGTACAGCGGCATGCCCGCCGGCGTGTGGGCGACCACCTCGGTCTCCATCGTCGCTCGGATCTCGGCCCCGAGGGATTCCTCGGTGAGGCCGAGCTTGGCCAGCATCGCCCGCTGCCCGTCGGCGGTGGCCCCGCCGTGGCTGCCCATGGCCGGGACGACGAACGGAACGCCGCCGAGGTCGCGCAGCCCGTCGACGGTGCCGCGCACGAGCGGCACCCGGTCGATGAGCCCCCGGCTGCCGGCCCCGACGGCGACGGTGGTGCCGGCGTGGACGGTGCCGGCCAGCCGCTCCACGACGGCGACTCGGGCCACCTTTTCGACGTCCTCGAGGGCCGGCGCCGAAGGGACCGGCAGCTCGATCTCGTGCAGCTCGGGGATGGTGATCGCCGGGTCGAACGGCAGCTCCACCCCCGCCCGGAGCTGCTCCCACGACATCCCCGCCAGCGTACGCAGTCCGTCTCATCCGCCGACGACCCGCTGCTCATCCGATCAGGGTTCTGATGACACTCAGCGGTGCTCGAGCATCGGCAACGTTCCTGGGAATCGCGGCTCGCGGCGCGCTTGCAGGAGTTTGGAGAGTTGCGGGTCGCCGGGCACCCGTACCTGTCATCAGAACCTGAGTCGGCGGGTCAGCGGGCGGACTCGGCCAGTTCCTCGGCCTTCTTCGCGATGTTGCGCTGCATGCCGCCGAAGACGAGGCCGTGGAACGGCAGGACGGCGAGCCAGTACAGACGGCCGAGCACGCCCCTCGGGGCGAAGACGGCGCGTTGGTGAAAGAGCGTCTCTTCGCCGTCGCTGCGGACGATGCCGAGGTCCAGCCAGGCCCGGCCGGGCACGCGCATCTCGGCCCGCAGGCGCAGGAGCTCGCCGTCGATGATCTCCTCGACCCGCCACCAATCGACAGCGTCGCCGACCTGCAGGTCGTACGGGTGGCGGCGTCCCCGGCGCAGGCCCGGACCACCCCAGATGCGGTCGAGCGCGCCGCGCACCTTCCACGCCAGGCCCCATGAGTACCAGCCCGACGCCCCGCCGATGCCCTCGATCACCGTCCACAGCGCCTCGGGCGAGGCGTCGACCACCCGCGACCGCTCGTCGACGTACAGGTCGCCACCGGCCCACTCGGGATCGGTCGGCATCGGATCGCTCGGGATCCCCGGTACCGACGCGTTGGACCAGTGCGTGGTGACGTCGGCGTCCCGGATGCGCACCAGCGCCAGCCGCACCGCCTCCCGGAACGAGGTCATCCCGTCCGGTGGATCCGCCACGTACGCGGCGATGTCGTGCTCCTGGCAGATCACCGTGTTGCGCAGGCTCTCGACCAGCGGGCGGGCCAGCGAGCCCGGCACCGGCGTGATGAAGTTGATCCACAGGCTGGACAGCCGAGTGGAAAGGATCGGCACCTTGAGCATCCGTCGCTTCGGGAGCCCGGCCGCGGCGGCGTACCCGTGCATCATCTCTCGGTACGTCAGCACGTCGGGTCCGCCGATGTCGAAGGCGCGGTCGACGTCGTCCGGCATGTCGGCGGCGCCGACGAGCAGCCGCAGCACGTCGCGGATGGCGATGGGCTGGACCTTGGAGTCGACCCACTTCGGCACGACCATCACCGGGAGCCGTTCGGTGAGATAACGGAGCATCTCGAAGCTGGCGCTGCCACTGCCGATGATGACGGCCGCCTGCAGCACGGTCGTCGGCACCTTCCCGGCGAGCAGGATCTCGCCGACCTCCTTCCGGCTGCGCAGGTGCGGCGACAGCTCCTCGTCCTCTGGCGTCAGGCCGCCGAGATAGACGATCCGCCGGACACCGCATTCGGCGGCAACGTCGACGAACGACTCGGCCGCCTCGCGATCGGCGTCCTCGAAACCTTGCGAGCCGAGGGCGTGGATGAGGTAGTAGGCGACGTCGACCCCGTGCATCGCCCGTCGCAGGCTGTCGGGATCGGTGACGTCGGCCTCCACCGCGTCGACGTCGCCGATCCACGGGGCGTCGCGCAGGCGTCCGACAGTGCGGGCCATCGCCCGGACCGACCACCCGGCCGTGACGAGCTCGGGCACCAGTCGCCCGCCGACGTACCCGCTGGCCCCGGTCACCAGAGCCACGCCCACGCCCCGGGCGCCAGCATCGTGGTTCGTCGGCATCGTCGCGACCTTCCCACCCGACGCCGCCGCCAACCGATTTGTGTCACCGCACGCGCCACAAATCGGCCACGTGCGGTGACAGAAACCTGCCGACCGGCGTCGTCACGTCACCGGCCGCACTCCTCGGTCCCACCAGTCGAGCACGCGGAGCGCGCGGAGGGTGTTCCACCGACTGGGCGCTCCGACGCCATCCTCGAGGTCGAAGTGGACGCGACCCGGATGGATGCGGTCGAGCAGCCACCGGCCGACGGGCTGCCGCTTGGACCGCACAACCTCGACGGCCTCTGCCATCCGGGGATCCGGGTCCGCGCCGGCGCGGCGGAAGTAGTCGAGTGCACGCAGCACGTCGTAGCGCCAGTAGTAAGGGAACGCGAAGTCGAGATACGCCGGATTGGCGACCTCGCCCGTGCTCTTGCGACGCAACAGGCCGCGCTCGAGCAGGTACTGCTCCCCGCCGCGGCGGGCCTCGCTCACCGCGGCGGAGCCACCGGTCGCGCCGTCGAACTCGACGAGCCCGTCGAGCACGTCGATCGTCGTGTCGAACGAGGAACGCACGGACCCGTTCTCGGCCTCGCAGTTCCAGCCGCCGTCGGCGAGCCGCTCACCGAGGATCCGCTCGACGACCGCGGCGACGTCCACCCCGAAGTAGGCGCCGGTCTCGATCGTCCGGCCGTTGATGCACGGCTCGACCTCACCGTCGAAGTACCGCTGACCGGCGTGCTCCCAGCGCCCGTGCTCGGCGACGAGAGCGAGTGCGCGGCGAGCCGCCTCGCACGCCGGATCGAGCCCGAAGATCTGCAGGGTCTGCAGGGTGTGCATCGTCGCCGTCCACGGTTGCCCGGGTTCGCCACCGGCGTAGGCCGCCGGGAAGCAGGCGCCGCCATCCCACAACCCGTCGGCACCCTCGAGCGCCAAGAGGCGGGCGCCCCAGCCCTCGTGCTCCACGCGCGCTCGCTCGGCTGCGACCTCGACGGGCGAAGCATCCGTGAGATCGCGCCGCACTTGCCAGCGAATGGCGGGATCCCCCTCGAGCAGCCAATCGATCACGCCCACCGCCGCAGGCTAGGCCGGCCGGCGACGGTGGCTCGGAGCGGGGGCCGCGCCGCGCCAGCCCGGACTGGGCCCCCACCCGGCCCGCGGGTCGCGCACCTCGCATGGATTGCCGCCAATCTCCCGTATTCATCGCGCTGAGTTCGGCGCCGGGGCCACGCGTGCGTCCGACAGCCGGCGAGAGCGGACGATCGTCACCGCTGGTATCGGCCGCGATTGTCGGATGCGATGTAACGGTAGAAGTGCGGCGGTTCCTGGGTTGCCGCGGTCGATATTGCGAGCGTCGTGACCGAGTGGGGCGTGCCAACTCCTGGCGTCGGCGCGAATCACGCCAGACGCGCTGGGCGTGGCAGCCTGAGCAGGTGAGCCTCACCAAGTCGATGCCTCGCGGCGGTCGATGCGACGCTCCTGTTGGGACGGACTTGGTGAGGCGGTGCTGATGGTGACGAGGTCGAGCCCGGGGAGGAAGCGCGGGTGAGCTCGATCTTGTCGCTCGACGAGGTGCTCGACATCACGACTCGCATGTTG
>JACCUL010000542.1 GCA_013811855.1 Acidimicrobiia bacterium | reverse complement strand
CCCACTGTCACGGCCGCGCCGGCATCGAGGCCGCCGTCGATGCGGGCGTCGACTCGATCGAGCACTGCTCGTTCCTCGGTGCCGACGGCCGCGTCAGCGCCGACGACGCCATGCTCGAGCGCCTCGCCGCCTCCGGCGTCGTCATCTCGGCCACGATCGGTCGCTTGCCCGACTTCCCGGTGCCGCCGTTGGTCGCCGCCAATCTGGTTGCGCTCGACGGGGTCCGCGCCCGGCTCCATCGACTCGGCGCGACGATCGTCGCCGGCACCGACGCCGGCATCAACGAGGGCAAACCCCACGACGTCCTGCCGTTCGCGCTGGCCGACTTCGTCAGCGCCGGCGTGCGCCCGGTCGACGGGTTGCGGGCGATGACGACGGTGGCCGCCGGCGTCTGCGGCGTCGGCGACCGCAAGGGACGGCTGGCCGCCGGCTACGACGCCGACGTGCTCGCCGTCCGCGGCGATCCGACGATCGACGCGGCGGCGTTGACGGCCGTCATCGGCGTCTGGCGCAACGGGACGAGGGCCACCGGCTGAGGTCGGGTGGGGGCGGCTGGCTCGCCGGCGACCGCCCTACACTGCCGGCCCAGGTGCGCCGGGAAGTCTGGTCGGCAGTTCTGTTCGCCGACCCCCGAAGGATCCCTCATGGCCGAAGGCCGCCTGGCCAGTGCCCAGCCGAGCTTCCTGCACAGCGAGCGGCTGCTGGCGCGGGCCGCCCAGCCGCTCGTGCGCTTCGTGCACGTCGAGGCGGCCGGGGGCATCGTGCTCGTCGTCGCCACCGTCGCGGCCCTCGTCTGGGCGAACTCGCCGTGGGCGGACAGCTACACCACGTTCTGGCGCACCGCCGTCCGCGTGGACGTCGGGACGTACCGCTTCGAGGAGGACCTGGCCCACCTCGTCAACGACTTGTTGATGGGTCTGTTCTTCCTCGTCGTGGGCATGGAGATCAAGCGCGAGCTGGTCGCCGGTGAGCTCCGCGACCCGCGGGCGGTCGCCCTGCCGGCCTTCGCCGCCCTCGGCGGGATGGTCGTGCCGGCCGCCGTGTACGTGCTGATCGTCGGCGGTGACGCCGGTGGACGGGGCTGGGGCGTGCCGATGGCGACGGACATCGCGTTCGCCCTCGGCGTCGTCGCCCTGCTCGGGTCGCGGGTGCCGCCGCCCGTCAAGCTGCTGCTCCTCACGCTGGCGATCATCGACGACATCGGCGCCATCGCCGTGATCGCCGTCTTCTACACGTCCGCCGTCGACGTTCGCATGATCGCCGTCGCCGTCGGCATCGCCCTCCTCGTCGCCGTGATCCATCGCATCGACGTCACGTCCGGGGTGGTCATCATGGGGCTCGGCCTGCTGTTGTGGTTGGCCGTCTACGAGTCCGGCATCCACCCGACCATCGCCGGCGTCGTGATGGGGCTGTTGACGCCGGCCGTGGCCCGTCAGACCGAGCTGGAAGCGGAAGAGATCGTCGACGTGCTGGAGACCGGGGACGACCTCTCGGCCGCCGAAGTCCGGGCGGCGGCGGGGGCGATCCGCGGGTCGGTGTCCGCCTGCGACCGCCTCATCGATGCGCTCCATCCGTGGACCAGCTTCGTCATCGTGCCGGTGTTCGCCCTCGCCAACGCCGGCATCGTGCTCTCGGGCGACACGCTGGCGACGCCATCCAGCGTGCTCGTCGGCGTCGGGGTCGCCCTCGTCGCCGGCAAGCTCGTCGGGGTCGCCGCCTTCAGCTGGCTCGCCGTGCGGGTCGGCTTCGGGCGTTTGCCGACCGGGACTCGGTGGGGTCACGTGCTCGGCATCGGCGACCTCGCCGGGATCGGTTTCACGGTGTCCCTGTTCATCGCCGGCCTCGCCTACGAGTCGTCCGAGCTCGAAGCAGACGCCAAGGTCGGGATCCTGCTGGCGGCCGTCGTCGCGACCGTGGTGGGGACGGCGATCCTGCTGGCGACGAGTCGGCGGGCGGCGGCCGCCGGTCACTCCGACGGGTGATTTAACTGTGCCGTCACGGGGCCCCGCGCGCCGGTGACCTCGGCGTGTGGCACGGTGGACGGGTGGAGATCGAGATCGGCTGTCAGTTCGTCTTCGATGTCGCTCATCCGACCCACGGCGTGTTCATCGTCGAGGCCCATCCTGACGAGGCATCCCGCGTCCACGACGCCGAACTGACGTCGACACCGCCGATCGATTCCGGGGTCTACACCGACCTGTACGGTAACTTCTGCCGCCGCTTGACGCTCGCCGCCGGACCGTTCGAGCTGATGTAC
>JACCUL010000546.1 GCA_013811855.1 Acidimicrobiia bacterium | reverse complement strand
GGCAACCAGGCGTGCGGATCGCCAGTAGAGAGCGCGATCTGAGCGAACGGCGGGTCGCGCTTCGCCGCCCGACCGCATCGCACAGGCGCGACAGCTTCTGCCAGCAGGCGACCGCCAGCCGGCGGTACCGGACGCGGCTAGCAAGAATTGTCGGGCGCCGATAACGGGTAGTTCGGCGCGTTGTTCGGTGCACGCCGTGACGGCCACGAAGGCATCGGGGTCGAGGCTTGAAGTGCTTCGCTCGTCTCG
The DNA here is from genome assembly GCA_013811855.1 of Acidimicrobiia bacterium. Taxonomy (GTDB): domain Bacteria; phylum Actinomycetota; class Acidimicrobiia; order Acidimicrobiales; family Ilumatobacteraceae; genus JALZMG01. The sequence goes on along the minus strand of JACCUL010000546.1, from coordinate 3,436 downwards.
TGCGTAGGCGCGGTTACGTCTGTGACCGCGGGGTCGTGGTAAGCGTTTCGATGAGTGGTCCGAGTTGGGGTGCGAACCGGTGCGTTGGGCTCTCCGCGAAGCCATCCGAAACGATGGCGTCGGGCAGCGCCTCTACAAGGCGGTCCACGGTCTCGTGGAGGTGGTAGGGGTCTTCGGGATCGGCAGGCATGACGGCCACCCGGAGCTTGATGTTGGCGAGCTGGCGTCCGTGACTCCCGAACGTTGCCGCGGCTGAGGAGACGCTCGATGGACGCAGGTCCGTGGATCGACTCGATGCGGCTTCGAAGCATGGGCGTTTGGGCGGGCGGAAGTCGCGTCGTTGGCCAACGCAAGACCAATCGGCGCACGGGTGCGGATGGTCGAACGAGGCGCAAGGCCGGGAAACAACAGTTGACCGGGCAATCACCGCGCACGTTGCGGCGGTTCAAAGCGCTGCCTCGACGAGTTCACTCGGTCACCTGCTGTGCCAGCGCGAGGGGTTCCCTGCCGGCCAGGAGCCAACCGGCACCGGCGGCGAGGGCGGGGACGCCGAGGGTGATGCCGAGAAGGTGGAGCGCAGGGACCGGCGTCAGCGTGCCGAGGCCGCCACCGGCGAGCACGAGGTAGGCACCGGCAGTGCCGAGGATGGCGCCCAAGAGGGCGAGTCCGCCCGCGGTGGCGGCGGTGAGGGTGCGGCGGATCGTGCTGGTGGCGCCGGTGGCGGTGAGGGTGCGCAGGTCGCGGGCCGCTTCGCTGCGGACCAGTCCCACGGTCATGGCCACGACGCCGAGCGCGAGGAGCATCCCCACCGTGGTCGCTCCCCAGCGCAGGGCGACCAGGCTTTCCTCGTCACGTCTGGCCTCGATCAGCAGTCCGGCGTCGGCGGCGAGATCCCGTGCGGCCGCGAGGTGCTCGGCCGTGGGTGGCGCAGCTGTCTCGACGAGCCAGCCCACCCGTGTCGTCTCCCACCCGCGGCGGCGCAGCGCGTCGGGTGTGATGAACGAACCCGGCAGCGACGAATAGGTGGGGGTGAGTGTCTCGGCATTGGTCACCGGCTGTGGCGGGTATCGCCCGGTTGCTCTGTCCCGGGCGCCCAGGAACCTGAGGTCGCCCGTCTCCGACGTGAGAATCTCGGTGTTCTGGTCGACATCATCGAGATCGCGCCCGTAGAGCTCGAGCAGCTGCTGCGTGGCCACGTGGACACGAGCGAGGTCCGCCAACCCGTCGCCTTCGGGTTGGCCGAGCGTGATGAGCTGTTGTCCTTCGATCCCTGGTTCGACGTTGGGGTCCAAGGCGACGTCCAGCGGGATCACTCTCGGTTCGTCGAGCGGGGCGACGATCCGCTCGACGACCGCCTCCGCCCTCGCGAGCTCGGACGACGTCCATGCTGGAGCGAACGGCGAATCCCGGTCGCCTGCCCGGATCACCAGCTGGCCGGTCGCCAGGTTTCCTTCCTTCGCGGTCTCCTCGGTACCGGCCGAGGTGACGAGGATCGTGACTGGTATTGCCATCGTGAGGGTGATGGCGGCGAGCGCCACCGCGGAACGGGCCTGGTATCGGGCGAGGTCTCGCAACGCCAGACGTATGGCGACGGGCAACAAGGTGGCGGTCACGGCCAGTGCCCGGATCGCCAACGGGCTGAGGAACAGAACCCCGAGAACAGTTGCCACCGTGCCGACGCCGACAAGCACCACGTTGGTCCAATGAACGGCGTAGTCGTCGGCGACATCGCCCGCGGCTGCTAGGCAGACGCCGCCGACTGCGAGGAGGAGCGCGGCGAGCGCCGCCGAGTAACGCGAAGGTGTCGGTTTGGGCGGTCGGCCCGAGAGCGCCAATGTGATCGGGACGCGCGCCACCGTCCGGGCCGGCCACCACGCCGCTCCGGTCGCAGAGACGACCGCGAGCACCATCGCGGCTCCGATCAGCCACCACGGCACGTCGACGACGTCGATCCGGTGGCCGACGGCGCCTTCGATGCGCGGCGCGAACGCGACCCAAGCGGCCAAGCCGACCGCGGCCCCGCTCAAGGCGGCGACAACCCCGATCACCGCGCCGTTGGCAACAACAACGAGGCGGAGGTGCTTCTCGGTCGCCCCAACGGCGCCGAGCATCCCCAACTGGCGCAGACGGCGCTGGGCCGCGACCACGAAACCGGCCGCCGCGACAAGCGCTACCAGCAGCAGAGCGACCTCGGCGAGACCAAGCACGGCCACAGCCGCGTACGCGCCCGTGTTCGCCGAGCGCGACCCGACCGTCACGGTCTCGGCGGGCAACCCACCGGACGCCTGGAACGACTTGACCTGCTCGGTCGTCCCCCGCACCAGGATTGTCGCCGAGTCGGCCGAACCGTTCTCGATTGGGGCCACGAGGGCGAACTCGGCCCGCAGATCATTGGGGTTCTCCACCAGGCCCACCACGGAGCGTTCCTGGCCGTCTACGGCGAAGGTGGTGCCCACGTTGACTTGGAACGCCTCGGCCACCTCGTCGGTCACCGCCACCTCACCGGCGCGGCTCGGGTAGCGGCCCTCAAGTAGCGCCAGCATCGGCGCGCCGAGCGGCCCCCGGGGATCTTGCGCCCGGAACTCGAGGCCATCGACCGAGCCCGAGACCGGCACCTGCCAGGTGGCGATCACGTCAACAATGCCGAAGCCGCGCGCGGCCGCTGCAACCGCGGCCGGCAGCGTTCGGGGATCGGACACGGCGAACCTGAGGAGATGGTCAGCCGAACCGAACTCGGCGTCCTCCGACACACCCGCCGTGTTGTATGCCGCCGACGCGAACCCGATCGCCGAGGCGACCGCCACGGTGAGCAGGGCGAGGACAAGCGCCTGCTGGCGCCATTCGCGGCGGAACAGCCGCCACGCCCACCGGATCACGGCTCGGCGGGCGACGACCCCGCCGTCGGACGGTCGCCCCGAACCCTCACCGGCAGCGACCGTCACGGCGCGCGGCCCGGCGCCAGCAGAGACTCCGGACTTTGGAGCGGTGATGTCTGGTCGACGACGCGCCCGTCACGCAGGAACACGATCCGGTCCGCCCACGAGGCGAGCTGGGCGTCGTGGGTCACGATCACACCGGCCACCCCGCCGTGGCATGCGGCCCGCAGCAACCGCATCACCGACTCGCCGTTGACCGAATCGAGCGCCCCGGTCGGCTCATCCGCGAGCAGGACATGGCGCTCGCCGACCACGGCACGGGCGATCGCCACCCGCTGGCGTTCGCCACCCGACAGGTCATCAGGGAAGCGGGCCGCCTTGTCAGCCACTCCCAGTCGCTCCAACGCCTCCATGCCAGCAACCCGGGCGACCCTGGCCGGGATGCCGTCGAGCTCGAGCGGGAGCGTCACGTTCTCCACCGCCGTCAGCCCCGCCAGCAGGTTGAAGTCCTGGAACACGTAGCCGATCGAGCGGCGCCGCAGCCGGGCCCGGTCGTTGCG
>JACCUL010000492.1 GCA_013811855.1 Acidimicrobiia bacterium | reverse complement strand
ACCAGGGGCTTCGCGCCGACCCCGCCAAATTCGGGACTGACGACGCGGGGCACCCCGCGTGAGAGGCCACGAGATCCCCGGCCGCCCTGACGACGGGCGGCGGTCTGGGACGTCCGCGCCATCGCGGCAGACAAGAGCCCATAGGTCGTCACGACGAGAGCCAATGGAATGATGCGACTCCAACGCTTTGTCTGCCGCTCCGTACCAGCAGGGGATTTCGTGATCTTGACCGTGAGTGTCCGAGGCGCCACCGCAGCCCACATCAACCATCGTCGCAACCACGGAACTGCACTTTGCTTCATCGCCTCCCGAAGAGGTAATCGGCGTGCTTGTCCGGCACGGTTTGGTGAGCAGCAGTCTCGTAATGGGTGCTCTTCTTGCCACCGATCAGCACATCGTGGAGTACAGCCGCTGGAGTGTGCGTACCATCCTTAGGAACCAGCCGCGTCAGAAAGAACGAAATCGACGCAAAGTCAGTTGAGTTCTTTGTCACGTCGAGTGGAACCCGGTACCAGTGACCAAGCTTGTCGACGTACTCGAACTGGCGCATCACCCGGTACTCCCGAGACGTCATCCGCTCGAATTGAAAACACGGAGGGCCGGTCGGATGTTCTACGTCGTAGAAACGCCCGGCCTCTCGAGGGTCGGCGGTCTTAGGAGGTTCAATCGCGCGACTCTACGCCGGACGCCGTGGCCGTGCATGCAATTCTGAAACGACCGGCGTACGTTCAGCAGGCCCGCCGCTCCCACGCACCTGCGAGGAGATGATTGGCTCGACGCTTACCCGAATTGCTCAGGTTGCCGATGCCTCTTCACAGCCTCCCGATTGACGAAGTCGGGATCGACGACTCAGCCGTGCTCCAAGACTTCCGCCCGTCTCATGCCAACTCGTCGGGTGACGGGACGGGGGTACCCCAGCGCTCCATGCCAGCCTCGAGGCGGGCGTTGAGACGTTCGAGCACCTCGACGCGGGCAAAGCGCTTGTTGTCGCCGGCGACGATGTCCCACGGCGCCAGCTCGTGGTCGGTGCGGGCGAACATCTCCTCGGCGGCGGCGTCGTATTCGCGGTTGCGCTCGCGGTTGCGCCAGTCCTCCTCGGTGATCTTCCACATGCGCAGCGGGTCGGCAGCCCGGTCCTCGAAGCGGGCGAGCTGCTCGTCGTCGCCGATGTGGATCCAGAACTTGACGAGCACGACGCCTTCGAGGACGAACGTGCGCTCCATGCCGACGATCTCGTCGTACGCCCGGCTCCACTGCTCCTCGCTGGCGAAGCCCTCGATGCGTTCGACGAGCACGCGGCCGTACCAGCTCCGGTCGAAGACCACCATGCCGCCGAGCCCGGGGATCTCCCGGTAGAACCGCCACAGGAAGTGGTGGCGTTTCTCGTCGTATGTCGGCTTGGCGTATGTCACCACCCGGTAGTGGCGGGGGTCAAGCGGCGCGACGATGCGCTTGATCGCGCCGCCCTTGCCGGCGGCGTCGGGCCCCTCCATGACGATGAGGATCCCGGGGCCGAGGTCGCCGGTGCCCATCTGACCGCCGATGTGCAGGCGCAGCTGCTGCAGCCGGAGCTGGGCGCGCTCCAACCGGTCGGCGTACTCCGCCTTGGCCAGCTTCTGGTCGAGATCGAGCTCGGGCAACCGGGCGCGCGCCATCAACAGTCCGACTCCTCCGGCGGCACCTCGAGGTCGACGAGGTAGCGGTCGACGAGATCGTCGCCGCAGCTCCCGACCCCGTACCCAGTGTGCTGGTTGGCGGTGACCACGACGAAGCGACCGTCCTCCAGCGCCCCGGCCATGGCTCGACTGCTCTCCAGCGGCGTCGCCGCGTCGCCGGTCGTGCCGACGACGACGATCGGGCCGGCGCCGGCGCCGGTGATCTCGACGCGCGGGTCGGTCGACGCCGGGAAGAAGGAACACGAGTAGTCCCCCGTGGTGTGCGGCACGATCCGGGGCGCCGCCTCGCGCACGGCGCCGGCGGCGGCGTCGGCCTCCTCGACGGTCAGGCGGTCGACGACGTCCATGCAGAAGATGGCGACGAACGCCTCCAGCTCGTTCCCCCACGTCCCGTCGAGGTGGTACTGGTAGTAGGAGTCGTAGAGCGCGAGCAGACCGTCGCCGTCACCGTCCTGAGCATCTGACAGCGCCTCGGCCAGCGAGGGCCACAGCTCGTCCTGGTACATCGCCTGCACGACGCCCTGGCGAGCGACACCCAAGTTGACGTCGGGCCGCCCCTCCTCGCTCGGAACCGGGTTGGCGTCGAGCTCGAGCATCAGGGCGTCGAACGCGCCCTCGGCGTCGCCGTCGTTGTGGAAGGCGCAGCCCTCGTCGGCGCTGCAGTCGGCGAGAAACCTCTCCAACGAGCGCTCGAACCCCGTCATCTGCTGAATCTCGCTCTCGGCGAGCGTGGCCGTCGGATCGCGGGCGCCGTCGAGCACGGCGGCCCGCACCGTCTCGGGGAACAGCGTCGCCCACACCGCGCCCAGCGTGCTGCCGTAGCTGAACCCGAAGTACGAGATCGTCTCCTCGCCGAGCGCCTGGCGGATGGCGTCCACGTCCCGCGCCGTGTCGTTCGTACCAATGTGTTCGAGGATGTCGCCGTTGGCGTCGATGCAGGCGGTGGTGAACTCCTCGGCCAGGTCGACGAGCAGCTGGCGCTCGGCCTCATCGTCGGGCGTGATGTCCGGCTCTCCGAAGAACCGGTCGTAGTCGTCGACGCAGTCGATCGCCGGCGTCGTCTGACCCGTCCCGCGGGGGTCCCAGGCGACGATGTCGAAACGCTCGAGCAACTCCTCGCTGTACACCGATTCGGCATACAGGACGAGGTCGGTCCCGCCGAACCCCGGCCCGCCGGGGTTGACGAGGAGTGAGCCGATGCGGTTCTCGGGCTCGTCGGCCAGGCGGCGGGCGAGGAACAACGAGAACTGCGGTCCGTCGGGGTCGTCGTAGTCGACGGGCACGCGCAGTCGACCGCGCTCCAGCCCGTCGTCGATCTCCTGCCAGGCGAAAGGATCCTCCGCCGCCGGGTCGGTGGTCGGCGGACCGGTTGAGTCGGTCGGATCGGTGATCGGCGGATCCGTCGGTTCGGTCGGCGGCGCAGTCGCGTCGGTCGTCTCGATCGGATCGGTGTCGGCGGGGCGCGTCTCGGCCGTCGTCGCCGTCGGCGACGGCCGTGCCTGGTCGGCCTGCTCCGTCTCGACGCCGGCGGCGACGGTGCACGCC
>JACCUL010000418.1 GCA_013811855.1 Acidimicrobiia bacterium | reverse complement strand
GCGATCTCGCCGTCTGGCCGCTGACCGGTCCGTCGTACGCCGGCGCCGTCGCCGACCCGATCGAGGCCTGGCTGCGCTGTGGTCCGACGACCGCCCGCCACACCGTGGTCAACGGCGAGCTCGTCGTGCGCGACGGCCACCTCGTCCACCCGGCCCTCGACGACCGCCTGACCGACCACCGCCGCATCGCCACCCGCATCCAAGGCCTCGACCTCCGATGACCGGGAGAGATCGGATTCTCGTGCGCGCCGGGCCTGGCCGAGCCGGCCCAGCGCGCATGGGCGTCCTTCTCGGGCTGCTGCTGGCGGTGGTCGCCGTGGGGTGCTCGGGCGAGCGCGAGGGCGTCACGGTGCCGCCGTACGGCCGGGGCAACCCGGTGCAAGTGGCTGGCCGCGCTCCACGGCCGGTCGATCCGATCGCCTCGGTGGCGGTGATCGGCGATTCGATCACCGTCGGCGCGGAGGCCGACCTGGACGCGTCGTTGCGCGCGCTCGGCCTCCAGCAGGTGTCGATCGCCGCCGCCGACGGCCGGCGCATGACGGTGCCCGGCGACGTCGGATCCGGCCTGGAGCTGATCGATCTGCTGGTCGCCGCCGGCGCGCCCGATCTGTGGGTCGTCACCCTCGGCACCAACGACATCGGCCAGTACGCCGACGCCGTGGAGTACGCGATGGCGATCAACGACGTGCTGGTGCGGCTGCCGACCGATGCGCCGCTGGTGTGGGTCAACACGTGGGTCGAGTTCGAGCCCGACCAGTCCCAGGAGCTGGACCAGACGCTCGCCGCGTCGCTGCGGGTGCGGGGCCAGGCCACCGTGGCCGACTGGGCGGCGGCCGCCTCACCCGGCGGGTTGCTCCGCGACGGCGTGCACCCCACCCCGGGCGGTCAGGCCCGCTTCGTCGAGGTGGTGACGGACGCCGTCAGCGCATGGATGGGCTGAGCACGCCCGGCGCTCAGCCCCAGCGGCTCTGGCCGAAGCGGTAGCCGACGGAGCGCACGGTCTGGATGAGGCCGGCGTGCTCCTCGCCGAGCTTGGCCCGCAGCCGCCGCACATGGACGTCGACCGTGCGGGCGCCGCCGTAGTACTCGTAGCCCCACACCCGGTTGAGCAGCATCTCCCGCGTGAACACCTTGCCCGGGTTCTGGGCGAGGAACTTGAGCAGCTCGTACTCCATGTACGTCAGGTCGAGCGGGCGGCCGACGATCGACGCCTGGTAGGTCTCGAGGTTCACGGCGAGCTCGCGGTGCTCGATCACCTCCGGCCGGACCCCGCCGCCGACGTGGTAGAGCAGGTGACGGACCCGGGCCTCGAGCTCGGTGGGGTGGAAGGGCGTGAGGCAGAAGTCGTCGAAGAGATCGTCGCGCTGGTCGAGATCGCCGAGCTGCAGGCCCGACACGAGGGCCAGGAGCGGTGGCGAGCCCGGATCGCGCCTGCGGATCGCCCGGGCGAACGCCCACGCGCCGGCGCTGTCGGTGGTCGAGTCGACGATCGCCCCGGACCACCCCTCGGGCGGCTCGTCGTCCGCGGCCTCGTCGGGCGAGGCGATGGACTTCCAGCGGTAGCCGGCCAGATCGAGCGTCCGGGCGAGCTCGGGCGCGACGGGATCGCCGAAGACGGCCAGCATCCCGGGCTGGCTGCTCACCGGCTAGTGCCGTGACCGTGAACGTTTGCCCGTCTACGGCGAGTCGGGGGCGTCGCTGGCAAGGCGCGAGGACGAAGGAACTGCGGTGCGCACTTTCGAGGACGAGGAACGCAGCCAGCGGCGTCATCCGGCCGTCGTGGCGGGCGAACGATTGCGGTCACGGCACTAGAGCACCCGCAGGTAGCGGTCGATCTCATACGTCGACACGTGGGTGGTGTAGCGGTGCCATTCCGTGCGCTTGTTGCGCAGGAACCATTCGAAGATGTGGTCGCCGACGGCCTCCTGCACGAGCGTCGAGCGTTCCATGGCCCGCAGCGCCTCGGAGAGCGACTTCGGCAGGTGATCGATGCCGAGCTTGACGAGCACGTCGTCGTCGATCTCGAACAGGTTGGCGTCGGCCTCGACCGGCAGTTCGTAACCCTCGGCGACACCGCGCATGCCGGCGGCGAGCATCACGCTGAACGCCAGGTACGGGTTGCAGGCCGGATCGGGCGAGCGGTACTCGAGCCGGGTCGCCGCCGGCTTGCCGCGCTTGGGGATCGGCACGCGGATCAGCCCGCTGCGGTTGTTGCGGGCCCACGACACGTGGACCGGGGCCTCGAAGCCGGGCACCAGGCGCTTGTAGCTGTTGACGGTCTGGTTCGTGATCGCCGTGATCTCGGCGGCGTGGCGCAACAGGCCGGCCATGAACGACTTGGCCAGCGGCGAGAGCGAGTGCTCGTCGTCGGGGTCGAAGAAGGCGTTGTCATCGCCGCGGAACAGCGAGAGGTGGGTGTGCATGCCTGAGCCCTGGACACCCTCCATCGGCTTCGGCATGAACGTGGCGTGGAGTCCTTGCGCGGCGGCCACCTCGCGGACGACCACCCGGAACGTCATCACGCTGTCGGCCATCGTCAGCGCGTCGGTGTGGCGCAGGTCGATCTCCTGCTGGCTCGGGGCGTCCTCGTGGAAGCTGTACTCGACGGGGATGCCCATCGCCTCGAGCGTGCGGATCGTCTGCTTGCGCAGCGTGCCGGTGATGTCGGCGGTGGTCAGGTCGAAGAACCCGCCCTCGTCGAGCGGGGTCGGCCGTTGGCCGGGAACCGGCGGCTCGAAGTAGAAGAACTCGATGTCGGGGGCGACGTAGAAGGTCAGGCCCTGGCCGTGGACGGCGCGCACGTGGCGGCGCAGCACCTGGCGGGGGTCACCGTCGAACGGCGTGCCGTCGAGGTTGTGGATGTCGCAGAAGACCCGGGCCTCGGCCGTCTTGGTATCGCCCCATGGCAGGACCTCGAACGTGTCGGGGTCGGGAAAGGCCAGGACGTCGGACTCCTGGATGCGCGAGAAGCCGTCGATCGACGAGCCGTCGAAGGTCATCCCGTCCTCCAGCGCGCTCTCCAGCTCGGCGGGGCTGATGGCGAAGCTCTTGAGGTTGCCGAGAATGTCCGTGAACCACAGCCGGATGAGCCGCACCCCGCGCTCCTCCACCGACCGCAACACGTACTCCCGCTGCGCCTGGATCACGTCGGACACGTCTCCCAGTCTTGCCAGGGAATCGCCCCGTGCCTCACATGGCGCCGCAGACCGTGTCGACCATCAGTCGGGCGACGACGTACGGGTCCATGTTGGCGTTGGGGCGACGGTCCTCCAGGTAGCCCCGGCCATCCTTGTGCACGGCGAGCGGGATGCGGATCGATGCGCCGCGGTCGGACACGCCGTAGCTGAACTTGTTCCACGGGGCGGTCTCGTGGTGGCCGGTCAGGCGGTCCTCGATGCCGTGGCCATAGTTCTTGACATGGAGCTCCCACTTCTTGCCGAGCGCCTTGCAGGCGTTCTCGATGTACTGGTAGCCGCCCTCCTCGCGCATCTCCTTGGTCGAGAAGTTGGTGTGCGCGCCGGCGCCGTTCCAGTCGCCCTTCATCGGCTTGGGGTCGAGCGTGGCGGCGACGTCGAACTCCTCGGCCGTGCGGTAGAGCAGCCAGCGAGCGATCCACAACTGGTCGGCGACCTCGAGCGGGCCGAGCGGGCCGATCTGGAACTCCCACTGGCCGATCATCACCTCGGCGTTGAGGCCGCTGTAGGAAAGGCCGGCGGCGAGGCAGTTGTCGAGGTGCTCCTCGACGATCTCGCGGCCGAAGATCTCGTCCGAGCCGACGCCGCAGTAGTAGCCGCCCTGGGGCGCCGGGAAGCCGCCGATCGGGAAGCCGTACGGGCGGCCGTCCTTGTAGAACGTGTACTCCTGCTCGATGCCGAAGAGGCACTCGTGCTTGGCGTGCTTCTTGGCCGTCTTCACGAGGGCGGCGCGGGTGTTGGTCGGGTGCGGCTTGCCGTCGGCGGCGTACACCTCGCACATCACGAGCACGTCGTGCCCGCCGCGGATCGGGTCGGGGCAGGAGAAGACGGGCTGGAGGACGCAGTCGCTGCGGTCGCCGGTGGCCTGGTTGGTGCTCGAACCGTCGAAGCCCCAATCCGGCAACGGTGCGCCGTCGGCCAGGATCTTCGTCTTGGAGCGCAGCTTGGCGGTGGGCTCGGTGCCGTCGATCCAGATGTACTCAGCCTTGTAGACCACGAGAGTCCTCTTTCTTCATCATCGCGATGCGGGTGGTGCAGGGCACGCCGAGGACGCGTCGGTCGCCACCGTGCCAGGTCATGCTGGCCGGGCGCCATTGCCGAGCCGTTGCTCCATTGTGAACGCCGTGTTAC
>JACCUL010000384.1 GCA_013811855.1 Acidimicrobiia bacterium | reverse complement strand
GCCATCGGCCGCCGCAGCCGCCTCGGCCGCCGAGCCGTCGCCGAACCGTGGCGGCACCCGGTTCGCCACACCGACCACCCGGGAGATGCCCTGCGCCTCGAGCTGCCTGGCGAACCACACGGCCTCGATCACCGTGTCGCGGTGCGGTGAGGTCACGACCACGTATCGGGTGGCGTCGGAGCGCAGCAGGCCGACCACCGACTCGGCCCGGTCCCGGAACCCGGCCTCCATCCCGGCGAACGCCTGGAAGAAGGCGACGGCGTCAGCCAGGACGTCGGAACCGACGACCCGACCGATCATCCGCAGCAACGGCTGCGTCGCCGCGTTGACCACCCGCATCCCCCGTCGCGTCGGGAGCATCAGCAGCCGGAACAACTTGTGGTCGAGGAACCGGGCGAGCACGCCGGGCGCCTCCAGGAAGTCCAACGCGTGACGGCTCGGCGGGGTGTCGACGACGACCACGTCGAAGCGCTCGTCGCCGTGCAACTGGTGCAGCGTCTCGGCCGCCATGTACTCCCGCGTGCCGCTCAGCGAGCCGCTGAGGTTGCGGTAGAAGGGGTTGGCGACGATCCGATCGGCCTGCTCGGCGTCGCCGGCATGGCGGCGGACGAGCGCATCGAACGCCGCCGACGTGTCGAGCATCATCGCCCACAGCTGCCCGGCGGGTTCGTCCTCCCCGTCGGCGGCGGCGAGGGCGATGCGCTCGGGCTCGGCCCCGAGGCCACCGGGCAGGCCGAGTGCGTCGGCCAACCGTCGGGCCGGGTCGATCGTGACCACGACGACGCGCCCCCCCTGACGGGCCAGCTCGATGCCGATCACGGCCGCCGTCGTCGTCTTGCCGACGCCACCGGACCCGCAGCACACGACGACCTCGGCACCACCGATGGCCGCGGCGAACGACGCCGCCGCCGGGCCGGACCCGCTCGCTGTCATCGCCCGCTCCACAGCGAGCCGGCCAGCACGCCGACGTCATCGGCACCCAGCCCGGCCATCGCCAGCAGCGGCAGGTGCCACTGATCCAGGGCCAGTTCGCTCGACAGCCGCTCGATCTCGTCACGCTGCCGCTCGCGTCGGGCGCGGCGGAAGAGGGCCGCCCGGACCAGCACGCCGCCGTCGTCCGGCGGCAGCGCCACGTCCTTCGGGTCGGGGACGTCGTCGCCGGCGTCGACACCGTTGACGACGACCGGACCGAGCCGCACGCCGACCCGGTCTTCCAGGGCGTAGGCGGTCTCGATCAGCTCGTTGACCGGCGTCGTCTCGGGCAGCGTGACGAGCACCACCTGGGCCCGGTCGGGATCGCGCAGCAGCTCCAGCACCTCGTCGGCCTGGGCGCGGATCGGACCACCGCGCACGGCGTCGTGCAGCCCGGCGGCCGACGTGAGGAACGTGACGGCGTGGCCGGCGGCGGGGCCGTCGACGACGATGACGTCCCACGCGCCGCTGCGCTCGAGCTGCTTGATCTTGCCGAGCACGACGATGTCGTCGATCCCGGGTGCGGCCGTGGCGACCACATCGATGACGCCCGACGACGACAGACGCCTGGCGACCCGACCGAAGCCGTGCTCGCGGAGGTACTCCTCGAGCGCCAGCGGCGCCGAGATCACCTGGACCGGCACGTCGCCGGCGAGGTCGCCGAGGACCGGCTTGCCGTCGAGCTCCACGATCAGCGCCCGCAGCCCGGCGTCGGCCGCAGCTCGGGCCAGCACCGCCGTTACCGTGGTCTTGCCGACGCCCCCCTTGCCCGCCACGATCGTGACCCGGGCCGTGGTCAGCACCGGCACTGGATCCACGAACTCCGGAGGCACCTTTGCGCAGACTAGCGATCGGCGTGCTCGGCGCCGCCGGGCTGCTCGTCGCGCTCGTCGCGCTCGGCCCCTCGGGCCCGGCCGGCGCCCAGGACGACGCGCCCGGTCCGGTCGACGTCCTTCAGGTCAGCGGGCTGATCGATGACATCGTGGTCCAGTCCATCGACGAGGCCATCGGGCGCGCCGTCGACGGCGGCGCCCAGGCGCTCGTCTTGCAGGTCAACAGCCGGGGCTCGATCCTGCCGCGCCACGACATCGAGGATCTGCTGGGCCGGATCGCCCGGGCGCCCCTGCCGATCGCCATCTGGGTCGGACCCTCCGGCGCCCGCCTGTACGGCACACCGGCGCAACTGCTCGCCGTCGCCGACGTCACCGGCATGGCGCCGAACGCCCGGGTCGGCCACACCGGGGTGCCGCTCGACCCACCCGGCGTGACCGTCGACCTCGGCGCCGCCGAGTCGGCGCTGCGCAGCCGCTCGCTCGGGTTGACCGAGGCTCGCGAGCTCGGCGTCTTCCGCCAGCGGGTCCCCGACGTCGGGATCCCGACGATCGGCAGCATGGTCAACGCGCTCGACGGTTACGACGACGACGACGGGCGGGTGCTCGAGACGACCGACGAGCGGGTACTGGACGACGGCACGCGCCGCCGGGACACCACGGCAACCGTGCGCTTCTCCAAGCTCGGCCTCGTCGACCAGCTCTTCCACACCGTGGCCAGCCCCGCTGTCGCGTACCTGCTGCTGCTCGTCGGTCTGGGCCTGTTGATCTTCGAGTTCTTCACCGCCGGCGTCGGCATCGCCGGCGTCATCGGCGCCACCAGCCTCGTGCTGGCCTGCACGGGCCTGGCCGCGCTGCCCGCACGGGGGTGGGCGCTGGCGGTCATCGTGGCGGCGATGGTCGCCTTCGCCGTCGACGTGCAGGTCGGCATCCCCCGGTTCTGGACGGGGGTCGGTGTGGTGCTGACGATCGTCGGCAGCCTGCTGCTGTTCGAACCGCTGCCCGGTACGACGCTGCGGCCGTCGTGGATCACGCTGATCGCCGGGATCGGCGGCACCGTGCTGGCGTTCGTCGTCGGAATGCCGTCGATGGTCCGGAGCCGCTTCGCCACGCCGACGATCGGACGCGACTGGATGATCGGCGAGCTCGGCGACGTCGTCGTCGCCGTGGACCCCGACGGCGTGGTCAGCGTCGGCGACGCCCGCTGGCGCGCCCGCACCAACCG
>JACCUL010000300.1 GCA_013811855.1 Acidimicrobiia bacterium | reverse complement strand
CCCGGCACCGCGACCGACGACCCCCGCCGCGCCGTCGTCGCCAGCCGACCCCGTGACATCCGCCGGACCGGTCGAGCCGTCGCCACCCACCGAATCCGACGACTCGAGGCCAGTCGCCGAACCCATGCCGGCGGCCGAACCGATGCAACCCGGCGAGCCAGTCGAACCCGCGCCGCCGGCCGAGCCGGCCGAGCCGATGCCAGTCGCCGAACCCACGGCAGCCGCCGAACCCGACGCGCCGCGGCCACCCACCGAATCCGACCCACTGGCGCCGCCCATCGAACCTGTTGAACCCATGCCACCCGCCGAACCGGCCGAACCCACGCCACCCGACGAACCCGCGTCGCCCCCCGAACCCGACGAACCCACGCCGCCGGCCGAACCCGCGCTGGGCGAGCCGGCCGAGCCGATGCCATCCGACCAACCCGGCGCGCCCATGCCACCCGCCGAACCCGCGTCGCCGCCCGAACCCGACGAACCAGCCGAACCCATGCCACCCGCCGAACCGGCCGAGCCGTCGCCACCCGACCAACCGGCCGAGCCGATGCCACCCGACCAACCCGACGGGCCGATGCCGCCCGTCGAACCTTTCGAACCCATGCCGCCGGCCGAGCCGACGCCACCCACCGAACCGGTCGAACCCATGCCACCCGCCGAACCAGTCGAGCCCTTGTCGCCGGCCGAGTCGGGGCCAGTCGCCGAACCCACGGCATCCGTCGAACCGGCCGAGCCGATGCCACCCACCGAACCGGTCGAACCCATGCCACCCGCCGAACCAGTCGAGCCCATGTTGCCGGCCGAGCCGGCCGAGCCGATGCCACCCGACCGACCCGACGTGCCGATCGTCGAGGCCGGCGCACCGGTCGACGACGCCCCGACGAACTGAGGGTTCAGCCGTGGCCGTGCGATACGAGTCATCGGGGCGCGTCGCCGTCATCACCCTCGACCGGCCGGAGGCCCGCAACGCCGTCAACGGCGACGTCGCCACGGAGCTGGAGTCGGCCATCGACGAGCTCGAGGGCGACGACGAGGTCTGGATCGCCATCCTCGCCGCGAACACCGCCGGCCAGGAACGGCCCGTGTTCAGCGCCGGCGCCGACCTCAAGGCACTCAACGCCGGCGAGGGCCCACGCCTGTCGACGGCCCGAGGCGGCTTCGCCGGCTTCGTGTATCGAGAACGGCGCAAGCCGGTCATCGCCGCCGTCGACGGGCTGGCGACCGCCGGCGGTTGTGAGATCGTGCTCGCCGCCGACCTGGTCGTCGCCACGACGCGATCGGCGTTCGGCTTGGCCGAGGTCAAGCGCAACCTCGTCGCCGCCGCCGGCGGGCTGTTCCGCCTCCCGCGGGCAATCGGCCAGGCGGCCGCGATGGAAGCCATCCTGACCGGCGAGCCCATCCCGGCCGACCGGGCCTACGCCCTCGGGCTCGTCTCCCGGCTCGTCGACCCGGGTGAGGCACTGGCCGAGAGCCATCGACTCGCGGAGCAGATCACGGCCAACGCCCCGCTGGCGGTGTGGGAGAGCCGGGCGGTCGTCCGTGCTGCTGCGTCGGAGGACGACGAGACGCTCAAGCAGATGACCGAGCACGCGCTCGGCGCCGTCATGCGATCGGCCGACCTGCTCGAGGGCCTCAACGCGTTCATCGAGAAGCGGCCGCCGCGCTGGACCGGCGGCTGATCCGGCGCGGTCAGACGAGGCGCGTCGACACCGTGATCAAGCGGGCGGTGATCCCCGCCCGCTCGTACAGGTTCTTGGTCTCGCGGTCCCCCGGCAGGGCCTGACCCTCCAACACCGCCACGCCGCAGGCACGGGCCTCCCCCACCGCCGCCTCGAGCAGCCCATCGCCGAGCCCGAGCTCCCGAGCGCCCGGCACGACGTACACCTGGTCCACCACGGCGATCCCACCGTCCACATCGAGCACGAGGTAGCCGCAGACCACGTCGAGCTCGGCGTCGACGAGCACGGCGGCGAAGACGGTGCGGGTCTCGACGGCCTCGGCCCAGCCCGCGCCGATCGACCGGTGCTCCTCCAGCCAGCGCGCCCCGCCGCGGGCGTCGACGAGGGCCGCCCTGGCCTGCGCCTCGATCACGATTAACTCCGACACGTCGTCGATGCCGGCGCGCCGGACGACGGCGTCGATCATGTCGTCGGCAGCAGCTGGTCGACCTTGCCGAGGATGGTGCGGCGACCGCGGTTGGCGGCCTCGAACCGCCGGATCCGCCTCAGCTCGGGAGCGGTCAGGGCCGGCAGGCGGGCGACGACCTGGCTGGCGGCCAGGCTCTCGTACTCGTCGATCGGCAGGTCGGCCGTCGACCCGGCGTCGGGCGCGTCGACCGGCGCGAGCGGTGGATCGTCGAGCAACTCGACGATGTCGGCGTCCGTCCGCGCCGCGGTGGTGACGAGCGGCGGCGGCGAGCCGGCGGCCAGCTCGACGAGGCCACGCACCACCGCGAGCGGCCCGCCGATCACTTGGTCCGCACGCGCCATCGTGCACCGCATGACTCGCCCAGCGACCTTCACCGGGATCGCCACGACCGGGTCGATGATCGCATGCAACCACCGCTCGACGTCCTGCCGGACGGTGTCGTCAGCCGGAGCGGACTCCATCGGGGCTCGCTCGATCAGCCGAAGATCGGGCAGGCGTCGTCGCCGACCGGACACGCCGGCGCCACGGCGCGCACGAGCAGGAAGCAGGTCGGGCACAGTTGCTCGTCGGCCCGCTTGGGCTGCAACCGGTCTCCCGTGTCGCCCCGCTCGTCGGGCTCCTCGTCGTCCTCGTCCTCCTCCTCCTCGTCCGTGACCATGCGGTCCTTGAGGATGCGGTCGAGGTCGGCCTCGACGTCGTCGGGCGACAGCAGCTCGTCGTCGTCGTCCTCCTCTTCTTCGGCCGCCGCGGGAGTGGCGGCGACGCGCGTGGGTTTCGTCTCGCCTCCGGTGGCGTCCTCCTCAGCCGCTTCTTCCTCGTCTGCATCCTCCGCGTCGTCCGTGGCGACGTCGTCGTCGTCCTCCAGCTCGACGAACGCCGGGTCGTCATCGTCGAGCTCCTCGGGATCCGGCTCCACCTCGCTGTCGTCCTCCGCTTCGACGACATCGTCGGTGCCTGGCGTCACGTCGGGGTCGCGATCGTCGTCGTCAGCAGCCATGTCGATGCGTCTCGCCATCTCCTCGGAGGGTGGGCACGCCGCCGATGGCGGTCGTGCGCGGCCGGAGCCTACGCGCGCCGTGCCCAGCCCCCGGCGGAGCCCATCGTGACAACCGTCACAGGCGGGCCCTGTTCAGCCGCCGCGACGTTGCTCGGCCCGACGCTCGGCTTCGAGGCGTTCCAGCTCCGGTTCTTCGGTGCTCAGGTGGGTCATCGCCTCGGCGACGGCGCGGTGGCCGGCTTGCTCGGCGATGAGCCGGTGCATCTCCAGGACGACCCGCCGGTAGGCCGGGTGACCCTGCGATCCGGAGCGCAGCTCGAGCAGGTGGATGGCGGCGCGGGCGTTGAACTGCATCACGTACCGGACGCGGTAGGCCATGGCGACGGCGTACGACGCCTGCTGCGACAGCTCCCCGGCGAGCGCGTCGTACAGCGCCGCCGAGCGGGCCATCGCGTCGTCGAACGGCGGCTGCTGACCGGCATCGTCGACCAGCTCGGGCCGGACGTAGCCGTGGCGCGGCGTCAGCTTCTGCCACTCGATGGTCAGCATGCGGTGCCGCTGGAGGTCGCGGAAGGCGCCGTAGTCCGACAGCACGTCGAAGCGGTAGTCGATGCGCTCGAACGCCCGCCCCGGCTTGTGCCGCCGATTCTCCCGCTCCCCCACGTACGCCCGCACGAGCGCCAGCCGCTCGGCCGCGCCGAGGCGGGCAACCCGGTCGAGCAGCTGGTGCTCGGGCCGCGCGGAGTGCGGGTAGCAGATCGCCGCCAGCAGCTTGTCCTCGGCGTCCGGGTCGAAGTCGACGAGCGTGACCGGCGGCGCCGGCGCAACGTGCTCGTCGTCGAACAGCGTGGCGACGAGCTCGGCCGTGCGCTCCCTGGTGGTTGCCAGGTACGTCGACCAGCGGCCGCCCCGCTCGGGGACGTCGACGCGACGCAGGAAGCTCGGGATTACCTTGCGCAGCTCGTGGAGCATCAGCTCGCCGTACTCCCGCGCCTCGGGCAACGGGTGGGCGCGCAACCGCAGCAGCAACGCCTCGAAGGCCTGGCCCGAGCCGTAGATCCCGACGTTCGACAGCGCGGCGGCCGGCAGCATTCCTCGCGTCGCGTCAAGCGCCTTGGCCCTGGTGGCCTGACGGAACACGAAGTCGCTGACGTTCGCACCGCGCCCGACCGTGGCGCGGACGTGCTCGGTGACGGCGTCCAGCGCCACGCTGTAGGCGTCGAACATCCGGTCCATGTCGCCGACATAGCGGGTGCCCAGCCGGCCGGCGAGGACGGCGGGATCGCGAAAGTAGCGGTAACGGCCGCCGAGGCGAACGTCGTAGTTGATGTACCGGGTGCTCTGCTCGAGGTAGCTCATCAGCCGCCCCCACTCGAGGGCCTTGGTGAGGATGTTGGAGGCCTGCTCGCAGGCGAGGTGGACGCCGCCCAGCTGGGCCACGGAGTCGTCGCCGTACTCGACGAACACCTTCTCGTAGAGCTCCTCGGCCCGGCGCAGGCCGACCGTGGCGTCGATCGTGTGGTCGCCGGAGATGTCGAGGTCGCCGACGAACTCGTCGAGGAACAGCCGCCGCAGGCTCTTCGGGCTGCGGCTGTACCGGGCGAACAGTGCGCCCTTGACGACCTCGGGCAGGTTGACCAGCGCGAACACGGGTCCGTCGAGGTTGGTGAAGTAGCGCCGCAGCACGTCGGACTCCTCGGAGCTGAACTCCTCGGGGACATAGAGGCTCACGGTTGGACCGTCCCAGACGGTGCGAGCGACGCCGCGCCAGCGGCCGGGAAACGCAAGCAGCACGTCACGGCGGGCGATCCTAGGAGGGGTGCGCTCGCGCTCCCGGGGATGCTCTGCCCTACGCGGGGTGCCGCAAGACGATCTTGCCGAGCTGCTCGCCCGCCTCCAGCCGGGCCAGCGCGGCCGGGTAGTCGGCCAGGTCGACGACCGTGTCGATTCGGATGTCGAGGCCGTCGGCGACGAGGCGGGTGAGGTCGGCGAACTCCTGGTAGCTGCCCATCGACGAGCCGATGATCTCGTGCTGCTTGAAGAACAGGCGGGGCAGGTCGACCTGTACCTTGGCGCCCGACGTGCCGCCGCACACCACGAGCCGCCCGCCGGGCCGTAGCGCCCTGATCGAGCGGTCCCAGGTGGCGGCACCGACGCTCTCGACAACGACGTCGGCGTGGACCGACCACCGCTCGTCGGCCGAGTCGATCGCCGCGTCGGCCCCCATCGCCACGGCCTCGGTCCGCTTGGCCGCGCTGCGACTCGTGGCGACGACGCGCGCCCCGAGGTGCCGGGCGATGGCCAGCGCGGCGCACGACACGCCCGAGCCGATCCCCACGACGAGCACGGTCTG
>JACCUL010000294.1 GCA_013811855.1 Acidimicrobiia bacterium | reverse complement strand
GCAGCAGGCGCTCGCCCACGGGCGTAACGCACTCGGCGAACTCCTCGGTGACCCCGACGCAACGGTCGGGTCGATCCGGGAGCAGCTGACAGCCATCGCGACGTTCGGGGTGTCGGCCGGGCTCGTCCGCGTCGCAGGCGCCGACGCCGAGGTCGCCGCGGCGGGGTCGGCCGCCTATGTGGGTGCCAGTGCCATCTACGCCGACGTCTCCCTGCGACTCGCCGACGCCGAGCGGGAGCGCACCGCGCCCGCCGGCGAGCCGGAACCGGCTCGCCGCGAACGTCTGACCCGCAGGCTGCAGGCCGTGTTCGGTCCCGGGTTCGTGGCGCTGCCCGTATTCACCGCGGCGACCGCGCCTGACCTCGCCGCCGGGCTGCGTTCCCCGGCGCTGTTGGCCGACGACCCGCTCGCTGCGTACACGTGGGTGACCCGAATGGAACGGGTCCGCCCGGCGCTCGCCGCGATGACGATGCCGTACCGCCTGGCCGAGGTGCTCGGCACCGGGGTCGGTCTCGAGCTCGGCGTCGCCCATGTGCCACACGCCAGTGAACGTCCGTGGGTCGCGCTCACGCTTGCCGACGACGGCTCGGGCATCAGCGCCGACGGATTGGTGTCGGTCGTCGTGCAGGGTGCCGCCGACGTCGACCTCGCCGCCCCGCTCGCTGGGCTGCTCATCGACGAGTGGACCGAGGTGGTGCCGGGCCGCACCGAGGACGTCGCGCTCGCGTTCCGCTACGACCCGCCGGACGCGATGGCGCCGCAGGCCGTGCTGCTCGCCGTGCCGCCCGACCCGGCGAAGGCGTGGACCATCGGCCGCCTCAACCAGGTGCTCCTTGAGACCCTCGACCTCGTTCACCTGCGTGCGGTCGGGCCGCAATCGCTGGACGCCGTCGGGCACTACCTGCCGGCGACGATGCTCGCGTTCAACGCCGACGGCGATGCGGTGTCCACCGATCCCAACACGCTCATCGCCACGGCAGCCGGCTGAGCGGCACGAGTTGGACCGAAGAGAGCAGAAGGGAGCGAGCGTGCCATCGATCACCAGCTGGTGCCGCATCGAGCCGGCGGGACCCGGTAACGACGTCGCCGCCGGGTTGGCCGCGCGGACCGCGGATCCGTTGTGGCTGCTGGCCCGCCAGTGGCAGGTCGGCGAGTTCCAGGCCGAGGACGGCGGCACACCGATCGTCGCCCGCTGGCGGGGACAGGTGATCGCACCCACCCGCTACCACCTCGGACCGATCCCGCCGAACACCCAGCTGCAGGCGCCCCATTTCGACGGCGGCGACGTGCCCCTCGAGGTGTTCGTCGAGCGGCAGCCGTGCGGGCTCCCTGCTGCCGACGCGCCGGGCGCCGACGGGCTCCGCCTCGGCGTCGACACCGGCCAGCACTTCCTCCGGCTGCTCGCGGCACAGTCGACGACGCAGGATTACGCCCCGGCGTTCACCCGCACGTTCGCCGTCCATGCCCTGTCGGCCGACGACACGGCCGGACTCGACCAGGCCAGCAGTGGCTACCTCCGCGTCGTGGCCGGCAGGGCGCTCGACGGCCGCCGGCTGCGCGCGGCGATCGGGCGGCTCAGCGGCGCTGCCGTCCCCGACATCGGGATGCCCATCGCGTCCGGTGATGCCGCCGAGGTACGCGCCGCGTGCGCGGCGTGGACCGCCTGGGTCGACGAGCTGTTCAGCCAGCCCGACGCCGGCGAGGCCGGGCAGACGTGGCAGCGCGACCGGATGGAGTACGCCTTCTCGTTCGCCGCCAGGACGAGCGCCGACCCGTTCGACGAGTGGACGCTTACCGCCAGCCAGTACGGCGGCGGGGCCCTCGACTGGTACAGCTTCGACCGCAACGGCGACGTCAACGTCGGCACCACGGCGGGGGAGGCCGATGCCGGGGAGGTGGTGACGCGCACCTCGCTGCCAGCGCCCGTCACACTGCGCGGGATGCCGGCACCGAGATTCTGGGAGATGGAGGACGCCCTCCTCGACCTCGGTGCGTTGCAACCGGGCGGCACCGACCTGTTTCAGTTGCTGATGATCGACACGGTCAGCGGCTACGGCAACGACTGGTACGTCATCGCCATCGATCTGCCGACCGGTGCGCTCGTGACGACCCGGTCACTCGTCGTCACCGACACGTTCGGCGCGCAAACACTGCTGCGTCCGAACGGCCACCAGGCCACGGCGTCGAGTTCAGCGTGGAGCATGTTCCAGCTGGCGTTGCCGATGGACGACGGCGTCGACGGCGTGGCGATGACCAACGCCTTCTTCCTTGCCGGAGCGCTCGCGCAGCCCCTCGAAGGTCCGCCGATCGAGGAGGTGCTCCTGCTGCGCGACGAGCAGGCCAACCTCGCCTGGGCGGTCGAGCGGCGGCTGACGAACCCGCTCGAGCACGCCTTCGACGCAGCGAGCGACGCGCTCGGTGCCGGCGAGGGAATTGTGGGCGGCGAGTCGCCCGACGCAGCGCCGCACTATCGCCTTGCCAGCGCCGTGCCGCCGCACTGGATCCCACTACTCCCGGTGCGGCCCGATCCCGACAGCGCCGAGATCCGGCTCTCCCGGGCGTCGGTGCTCGACGTCGGGGGCAACGGTCGTCGCACGATCACGAGCCGCGCGGCATTGCTCGGCGACCCCGACGAGCCGATGCTGATCCCCGAGGAGGAAGTGCCTCGCGAGGGCGCCGTCGTGCGCCGCAGCTTCCAGGCGGCGCGCGGGCCGGATGGCCGGCTGCACGTCTGGCTCACCCACCGCAAGTCGGTCGGCCGCGGCGAGGGCTCCAGCGGCCTCCGTTTCGACACTCTGACATCCCCCGGGAGCTGAGCGCAGGCGATCGTCTGCACACGACGCCCCGGACTGACATCGTCCGTGATGCACGACAGGATCTGCTGGTGATCGGCCCGCCGGAAGCCTTCGATGTACGTCTCGACGACGGACTCGTTGCTTGCCATGATGCCCAAACCTATTGGCGCCGGTAGTGGCCAGCCTCCTCGACGGCCGCGCCTCGCTCGACCAGCCCGTCGAGCGCGGTCCGGGCGTCGGCCACAGGCCATGCGAACGCCCGCCCCAGCTCGGCGGCGGTCACGTTCAAGGCCGTCGCCAGGTACTTGGCGGCCGCGGCCGCTGGCTCGAATCGGCCACCGACATCGAACACACTCGTCGTCAACGCGATCATGGCCGTTGCCCATCCTGCGTCCTGCTCCCACACACCCGCGTGAGTCACGAGCAGCTGGCGTTGGAGTTCGATCATCGCCCGCTCGAACCGGCCTTTGCCTGCCTTCCCCGCGAGTCCCACCTCCTCGCGCAACATCGACTGCGGCATGGCTCCACCGGTGAGCGCCGCGGCGACCCGAGCCGCGTCGCCTTCGATCGACAGACGCCGGTAGTCGTCGACGTTGCCGTCGCCCGGGTACAGGTCGGCCAGCAGGGCCGGCGACAGCAACGTGGCGCGCTTGCGCACGAGCTTCCCGTACCACGCCAGTCCCTGGGCGGCAAGCTCGTCCTTCCATCCCCAGATGCGATCCTCGTTCGGGCCCCACGTGGCGAAGGGGACCTCGTCCGGTCCGGCGATTGCTTCCCACAGGCTCGGCAACGCAATCGCCTCGAACGGGAACAGCAACGCGCAGTCGACATCGGTGACGAACGCCGCCGCTCGCGCCAAGGTCTCCACCGCCACCTGATCCCCCGCACTCAGGCCAAGACGGTCACGGAAAGACTTCGGAATCGTGATCTGCCCCTTTGACGTCACCGTCGATGTCACCTTCGACACTCGGAACTCTCCCTACTCTTGCCGACTTGGGATCGGCACGGGTTGGCAGCGCGATGCGGTCCGTAGGCTCGGGCCGGAGCGAGGAGGGCTCGTGCCGAACATCTACGTCCTGCCTGACCAGCGGCTCATCGAATGCAGACCGAGGGAGACCGTGCTCGGTGCCGCGCTGCGCGCCGGCGTCCCGTTTGCCCATGCATGTGGCGGACGGGCGTCGTGCTCGACGTGCCGTGTCGTGGTCGTGGAGGGTCGGAGCGCGTGCACCGAGCGCACCGCCAAGGAGCGCGTGATCGCCGAGCGGCTGGGCTTCAACCCCGAGTTCCGGCTCGCCTGTCAGACCAAAGTCTCGGCCGACCTGACGGTGCGACGCCTGGTCCTCGACGACCACGACGTCGAGCTCGCCGACTTACGAACCGGCTTCGTTCGGCGCAACGCGCGCGGCATGACGGCCTGGGCGTTCGGCAGCGTCGCCCGGCAGCGAACGCGACCGCGGGCGATCGGAGAGGAACAGGCCGTCGCGGTGCTCTTCGCCGACATCCGCGGGTTCACTGGATTCGCCGAGTCGCTCCTGCCCTACGACGTGATCCACGTCCTCGAACGTCATCTCCGACTCGCCACCAAGACGGTGGAGCGCCACGAGGGCGTGGTGACGAGCTTCATGGGTGACGGACTGATGGCCCTGTTCCGGCCGGGCCAGCGCCAGTCGCCGAGCCAGCGCGCTATGCAGGCCGGGCTGGAGATGTTGGCGAACGACGACGCCCGGCGTCCGATCCTCGGCGAGCTGTATGGACGGACGTTCGAGCTCAACGTCGGGGTGCACTACGGCCCCGCGATCGTCGGCACGGTGGGCGGCGGCCCGTCGTCCGTGACCGCAATCGGCGACACGGTCAACCTCGCCAGCCGCATCGAGC
>JACCUL010000286.1 GCA_013811855.1 Acidimicrobiia bacterium | reverse complement strand
GGTATGTGATCGAACGCACGGGGAACCCGGGTCTGGGTGTCAGGATTTGTCTTACTGGCGGGAACTACCCTGCCACAACCTGTGGCGAGGTCGTTGATACCAGTGACTGCGTAACTGCGACGTGCGGACTGTTCAAGAGCTCACCAGGTGACTTCTGTTTCCGAGGTGGCGACTCGGGCGCCCCCGTCTACTCCTACGGCACGGCGCAGGGCATTGCCATCGCCCACTCCCCGTCTGACCAGGTGAGCTGTTCAAAGACGATCTGGGGGGAAGAGATCTCGGAGGCCGCTGCGAGCATGAACGTCTATGTCCTCACGAATTAAGATGCGGATCTCGCTCGTCGCGGGGCTAGTAGCGGCTGGGGGCCTGTTGGTCGGGTGCGACGAGGCGGACAGTGGCACCAAGGAGTCGCCCGGCCAGCCGACACACACGAGTGAGGCGTCGGAGGGGGCGCTGTTCCGGGGGGTTCTCGGGGGTGGGATCGACTGTCTGTGGATCGAGGAGTTCGACACCGGGGATCAGCTGTCGATGGTGGTGCCGTCATGGATGAGCCCCGTGCAAGGCAACAACGGGGTGGAGGTCGTAGACGCACGGTCGGGCGACGTCTTGGCATCGGTTGGCGACCCTGTCGCGATCACCGGGGGGTTCGATCGCAACGAGCCGGGATGCTCCGACGTCGGCCACGCGGGTTCCGTTGTGGTCGGGGGGCTACGGGTCTGTGATGACCCCAAGTGTGAAGATGAGTAGCCGCCCAGCTCGTCCACCGAAGTGTCGGAGTCGGGTCGAGTCCCCCGCGGTGGTGTAACGAGGCTTCGGTGTGACGGTCATCTCGTCAGCCGTGAGCTGTTCCGTGTCACGGTGCAGCTCTAGTTCTGATTATAGATCAGAATTCGATGACAATCAAGCGCTCCTTTCAGTGGATTATCGGCTTGTATCACTGGAGGTAGCCGTTCCAGCACGGGACGGTGGCCGCGTAGGGTGGCCTCGGGAGGGCTCCCGGCAGTGACGGTTTTCGGCTGAGCTTCGGGCTCGTGAAAGAGATCGTCGCCGGGAGTCCGCTCTCGAGCAGGCCCGGTTGAGGGAATTGATGGGGGTTTGGGCTCGGCGGGATGCCGAGGCCGTTTCCGCTGCATCGGATGACTCACAAGCTCGGGTGGCCTCGCGGCTCACCGGTCTGGTGTCGGGTGGCGAAGGGAGCTCGTGGCCTTCGGCCGTGTCCGAGGGCTCTCCCATATCCCCATAGGTGCGCTGGCTCGGAGAGCTCTTGCGGAGGATCCGAACGTGCGCTGCTCGAGAAAGGAGAGCCCTCGGATGGAGATCGAGGGTAGTGGAGTCACGGTCGGGCTCGACGCTGCGGTGGTGGCCAACCATCACGTGATCGTCAGACGGCCGAGCCCGGGTAGTCCCGGGGAGGTGGTCGCGAACTTCGTCGCGGCCCCGACGCTGGCGGGTATGGACACCCTGGCGAAACGGCTGGCGCCGTACGCGCCGGTGATGGCGGTGGCCGAGCCGACGTCGATGACGTGGTTGCCGTTGTCGATCGCGTTGGGGCGGGCGGGCTGCTCGTTGGCGTTGGTCGGCAATCGGCACTCGGCCAGGCTGCGCTCGGCGTTGGCTGGCAAGAACAAGTCGGACCCGATCGACGCCGACATGCTGTCTCGTGCTGGCGAGTTCTTCTCGCTGGAGCCTGCTCGGATCCCGAGCCCCGACGAGCTGGCGTTGAAGCGGGTGTGTCAGCGTCGCGGGAAGCTGATCGTGGACGCCAACCGCAGCCTGCGCCGGATCATCTCGCTGGCCCGGTGGGCGTTCCCTGACGTGTGGAACGCCTTCGCTGGGTCCCGCCCCACGGCGCTGGCGGTGCTCACACGCTGGCCTGAACTCGCCCAGCTGGCCCGAGCACGGGTGTCGTCGGTCAGCGATGTCGTCGCCGCCCACACCCGTGGCGTCGGCAATGTCGATGACCGCGCCGCCCACATCCGGGCGGCGGCGCGGGCGTGGGCGGAGTTCTGGGACGGACACGTCGACCTCGACGCGTTGGCGTGGGAGACGAGCGAGCTGCTCGACGACTACGCCGCTGCCCAGGCCCGCTTGGAGCGCGCCACCGACGCGGCCCGCCGGCGTTGGGAACAGCTGTGGGGCGACGACCCGCTGCTGTTGTCGGTGCCCGGGATGGGACCGATCACCGCACCAACGGTGCGAGCGTTCCTCGCCGACGCGCAACAGTTCAGCGACGCCAAGCAGGCCCAGAGCTTCGTGGGGTTGAACCCATCGAACTGGTCCAGCGGGCAGATGGAAGCGCCCTCGCGAGCGATCACCAAAGAGGGCCCAGGGGTGTTGCGCTTGGCCTTCTATCAAGCCGGCAACGTCGCTCGCACCGTCGACCCGCAGCTCGCCGAGTTCTATCGGCGGCTGATGGTCGAGCGCGGTCACTGCCATACCCAGGCCAGCTGCGCCGTGGCCCGCAAGCTCGTCGGACGCACCTGGGCGACGCTCACAGCCGGCCGCTGCTACGAGCTGCGCGACCTCGATGGACAGCCGATCACGCGACGCCAGGCGAAGCAGCGGGCCGCCACCCTCGCCGTCCCCGACGACGTTCGACGACGAGCACGAGCACGTTCAGCAGCCACCCATCGAGCACGCCTCACACGCTGACGACAAGCCACGCGACGCTGTCGACAAGCCGTTGCCGGACGCAGCAACGGCTCATCCCGGCGCGCCCAAGAACGACGGGCAGCGTGAACACGAAGCCGCCAACTGGGGCTTGACAAGCGTTAGGGAATCTCTACGCGGCGAACGCTGGGTGGCGGCCTCGGATTCTGTGGGTGGGGACGGTAGTCCATGTGATGCCGCAGCCGAGGAGGAGGCGGCGGCGATAGTTGGTGAAGTTGCGGTAGCCGTGGCTGAGACGTCGGATCTTCTCGATGAGCAGGTTGACGGCTTCGGTCGGCCCGTTGGAGGCGCCGCCGGTCGTGTGGAAGGCGAGGACCTCATCGCGCCAGCGGTCGATCGTCGTTGCCAGCCGGGTCAGTTCGGGGATGTCGGCGTCGGCGGCGTGCTGGAAGAACACGATGAGCCGGCGCTGTGCGTGGGCGACATCGCGTGCGGCGTAGACCTCGGCGAGCAGCTCGCGGGCAAGCCACACGGCGGCGACCTCGCCGTCGGGATCGCCAGCGGCGAGCCCGGCGCGAAGCCGTTCCCAGCCTCGCTCGTTGAGATTGGACCAGGTGCGCAGCAGCAGCCGGCGGATCCCGTAGAGCGGGTCATGCTTGCGGCCGCGGTGGCCGAGCTGATCCTGCTGGACGCGGCGTCGCACGTCGTTGACGCACTCCGAGGCGAGGCGGATGGCGTGGAAGTGATCGATCACCAGCGTCGCATCGGGCAGGACGTCGCCGATCGCGGTGGCGTAGCCACGGAACGCGTCGATGGCTGCGACGTCGATGCGGTCGGCCCACCACAGCGGCTGCGATGCGACCCAGGTACGCACGACGTCGCCGGATCTGCCGGGGACGACGTCGAGCAGCCGGGCCCGATCGATGTCGACGAAGGTGGTCGCCATCTGGGTGCGGCGCCGGGCGTTGGCGTGCTGGAACGTGTGCTCATCGACACCCAGCTGCGTCGTCTGCTCGAGCCGGTCATCAGCAGCGATCAGGGCGTCGCCGTAGTCGACAACGGCCTGATGAGCGCACGTCCAGCCGACCCCGAACTCGCGAGCCACCCCAGCCACGGTGTCGAGCTCTTCGCCGACGCGCCGGCAGATCTCCCGCCGGGCCCGCTCGGTCAGCGATGCCCGCACGCCGATCTCGCTCGAGGACTCCGACCACGAACCGACCTCGCACGACTCCTCGAGGCAGCGCCAGGTGCGCTTGGCCCACACGATCACCGTCGGCACACCGCTGATCGGCAGATCGCGCACCGTCACCCGACGCCGGCCGTTGCCCACCGCCCGCACCCCGCAGCTGCGGCACCACGCCCCATCGGCGATGGTCTCGACAAGCAGCCAGTGCTCGCCGTCATGAACGGTCTGGGCGGTCACCACAAACCCGTCCAGACCCACCAGCGCGGTCGCGCCCGCATCCCTGCCACTACCGTTGCCCACGTCGGAGGCCCTCCCGTCTGCAGATGTCGCTATCCGCAGAATGGCGAGGCCTCCGACTCGCGTGGTGGACCCTGTCAGCCAGCCACCCTCACCAACCGGCCCCAGCGTTCAACGCGTAGAGAGCCGCATATCTCGGACGCGAGCAGTCCGATCCGATGACCCCAGGACCTGAACGGTTACCCACCCCTTGCCAGGGATGCCGGACGGCGGTTCCGGCGTGTTGCGATTGTGTGACAGCTGCGGCAGCGGTGTCGGTCTGCCGGGTCCGTCTACGGGTGGTGTTGTCGATCTGGAAGCTGCACGTGGGCGTTGAGAACTACTGCCTGATGAACCCGCGTGACGATTCGCCACGACGGAAGGCATGGACCCAGTGAGCGCCATGAACCACAGCTCAGCCACCCACGGGATCGCACCAGATCTGTTGACCGTCGAGGAGGCGGCGCGGGTGTTGCGGATCGGGCGCACCAAGGCGTACGAGCAGGCCCGTCGATTCCTACTGACCGGCGGCGTCGAGGGCCTGCCGGTCGTGCGGGTCGTGCACCACCTGCGCGTGCCACGCCACGCCCTCGAAGCGTTCGTCGGGAGTCCGATCTCGTGGCCGATCCCAACCGACTCCCCAGTCGTCAACGAGCCACCCGCCACGATCACCACGATCGACAGCCGGCAGCGATCCACCCGTCGACGCTCTCGCGCCGCGCAGCCGTCGCTGCCGCTTCCGCTTCCGTCCTAGGAGTCGCGATGTCCGTCCCAGTCGAGGATGTCATCCATTGCCCGAAGCCGATCAGACAGGTGCCCGCGAGCGGGCGGGGGTGGGGTGCGGGTCGATGTTGCGGGTGACGACGCTGTATGCGTCGTCGGCGACGGCGACGGCGGCGTACTACGCCCAGTACCTGACGGCGGCGCCGGGGGAGGCACCGGGTGTGTGGTCGGGCCGGCAGGCCGCGGGTCTCGGGCTGTTTGGCACGGTGGGTGTCGACGAGTTGGAGCAGTTGCTGACGGGCCGTGACCCCGCCACGGGGCTGCCGTTGGGTCGAGAGCTGCTCGACCGGTTCACTTCGGACGGGAGGGTGATCAAGGCGGTGTCGGGGTTCGATGCGACGTTCTCGGCGCCGAAGTCGCTCAGCGTGTGGTGGGCCCTGACCGGCGACCATCGGCTCCTCGACGCCCACGACGTCGCCGTGTCCGCGGCGCTGGCGCATCTGGAGCGGTTCGGGTCGACGACGCGCATCCGCTCGGACGGTGGCCGCCTGCATCCGGACACGAGCGGGTTGACGATGGCGACGTTCCGTCAAACGACGTCTCGTTCGGACGATCCTCAGATCCACACCCACGCCGTCGTCTCGGCCAAGGTGCAAACCGAAGAGGGTCGCTGGTTCGCGTTGGATGCCCGCTACTTGAAGCGACATCAGCGGATGCTCGGCGGCTTGTACCAATCGCTGCTGCGCGCCGAGCTAACCCACCGGTTCGGGGTCGACTGGCGGCCGATCGTCCGCGGTCAGGCCGAGATCGCGGGCATGCCCGATGAACTCATCGCCGTGTTCTCCAAGCGCAGCGTCGACATCGACGCCGCGCTCGCCGACAAGCTCGACGACTTCCGTCACCGCCACGGCCGCGAGCCGTCTCGGTGGGAGCGCGCCGCCATGTCTCGTGAAGCCGCGGCCGACACGCGGTCTCGCAAGTCCGGGCACGGTGCCGCAGATCTGGCGACACGGTGGCAGCGCGAAGCCGCCGAGGTCGGCTGGACCGTGGCCCGGTTCGACGACTCCATCCAAGACGCGGCCCGCAACCAGAC
The DNA here is from genome assembly GCA_013811855.1 of Acidimicrobiia bacterium. Classification (GTDB taxonomy): domain Bacteria; phylum Actinomycetota; class Acidimicrobiia; order Acidimicrobiales; family Ilumatobacteraceae; genus JALZMG01. The sequence continues at coordinate 2,691 of JACCUL010000286.1, read as the reverse complement.
GCAGGCGACGGTGATGACGGTCAACGAAGTGGTCGAGACGGTGTCGGCCCAGCGTTCGTCGTGGGGTCGAGCCGATGTGATCCAGGCGATCTGCGACGTGCAGCGCCCCGTGGCGGAGCTGGTGGGACATCGCTGGGCCGACGCCGTCGAACGCTCAGCCGACCGGGTCATCGGGCAAATGGTCGACCTTGACCCGACCGCCGCCACGCTGCGTCGAGCGTCGGATGGGCGGTCGGTGTGGATCGAACCGACCGCGCCCCGGTTCACCTCGGAGATGGTGTTGGCGCAGGAAGAGGCGATCGTCGCCTGGGCGATGGAGGCCCAGATGGACCCGCCAGCACCGTCGACCACGGTCGATCAGACGAGTCTGGATGTGTTGCAGGGCGACGCCGCGGCGGCGGTGGCCGGTCACAACGCGCTGGTGTTGGTCGTCGGCCCGGCCGGTGCCGGGAAGACCCGCATGCTGGCGGCCGCCGTCGACGATCTGCACTGGCATGGACGGCCGTCGTTCGGGTTGGCCCCCACCGCACGGGCGGCCCGCACGCTGGAGCGCGACACCGGTCTCGCCTCCGACACGGTGGCCAAGCTGCTGTATGAGTGGGACCGACCGGACCGGCCGGCGGGGGATCGTTGGCGGCTGCCGGTCGCTGCGACGGTGATCGTCGACGAGGCCGGGATGATCGGCACTCCGGCCCTGTACCGGCTCGTCGGACTTGCGCACCAGCAGGGCTGGCGGCTCGCGCTGGTCGGCGATCACCGCCAGTTGCAGGCCGTCGGTCGGGGCGGCCTGTTCCACGAACTCGTGACGTCAACGCGTGTCGAGATGTTGGAGGAGATCCACCGCTTCAGCGCACCGTGGGAGGCCGCCGCCTCGCTGCGACTACGCGCCGGCGACCTGCGCGGCCTCGACGCCTACGAGGCGAACGGACGGATCATCGCCGGCACCCTCGACGACCACCTCACCCGCATCGCCGGCGCGTGGATCGAGAGACACGACGCCGGCGAGACGACGGCCATGGTCGCCTCGAGCAACGACCACGTCGACGCCATCAACGCCGCCGTGCAGACCGCCCGTCTCGCCGGCGGCCACCTTGACCCGGACCGGTTCGTCGTGATCACCGGCGCGGAACGTGTCTATGTCGGCGACGTCATCGCCACCCGCCGCAACGACCGCCGACTCGTCACCACATGCGGGGAGCGGGTCCGCAACCGCGAGACGTGGACCGTGACCGCCATCCACGACGACGGCGCGTTGACCGTGATCCACGAACACGGACGCGGCACCGTCACGTTGCCGGTCGACTACGTCCACGACCACGTCCGGCTCGGCTACGCGGCGACCGAGCACGGCTACCAGTCAGCCACCGTCACCGCCGCCATCGAGCTCGCTTCGACCGCCACCACTCGCCGCGGGGTGTACGTCGGAGTCACCCGCGGCCGCGACGAGAACCTGATCTGTGTCAATACCGAATCCAACGACGTCGCCGAAGCCCGCGACGTCCTCGACGCCATCCTGTCGGTCGACCGGGCCGACGTCCCCGCCGTCACCCAACGCCGCACCCTCGCCGCCCAGGCCCGACCGGCAGCACGACCGGAGTCACCCGTGTCGCCGCCTGGCCGGTGTCAGGTCCCAGAATGGCTCGCCGGGCTGCTCGCCGACGCCCGGCAGGCCCTCGCCGCAGCCGAGCACACTGCGGAATCGCATGCCGCCGAGCGAGCGCGACGCGCAGCCGCCGTCACCGCGGCTGAGGGTGACCTGGCGGACGTCGACCGGGCGACCGCGCCTCACCGCAGGATGCTCGCTGTTGATGAGAAGCGGGCCGACGGAGCCAGCCGGGACTACGCGGCGGCGCAGCGTCGCCTCGCCGACAGCGGACGGCGCGGCCGGCGCGCCGCTCGTCGTGAACTCGACATCGCCGAACAAGTACTTGACCGGGCCACCGCGATCGCCCAACGAACCCGGCGCCGGGCTGCGCTCGACGTCGAGCATTACCGCGTTGCAGTCACCAACGTCGATAAGACACGCACCGACCTCCGTCACCACGACCTGGCCACCCAACTCGATGCTTGGTCTCGTCGACTGCCCGACTTGGCGTACACCGTGACCGCCCTCGACACCTGGCAGCGGTGGGCCAACGGCGACACCATCAGCGTTCAGCAACTCCGAGACACCGCCGAGATCCTGACCGACGCCCACCGAACCGATCACGACGAGCAGTATCGAGTACTCGGCAACGCCCTCCAGGCCTGGGCGGGCACAGCAGGCATCGACCTGCACATGACCGACCCTCAACCGTCGGCGCTGCGGCGCATGGGAATCGAGCTCGGGCTGTAGGCGCCCGGAGCCCGAGCCTCCGACCCGAGTTTGGCGGGGTGAGGCGGGTTGGGGTGGTGTCGCAAGCGTGTGACCTGGGGTTGCTGATCGTGCAGCCTCGATCCAGTCCGAAATGTAGGGGCGACAAATCCACCACTATTGGTGCTGTATGTGCCATAGTTATTGGTGTGTTCGTGAAGACGACACGCCGGAGGCGGGGCGACAAGACATATCAGTATCTGTCGTTGGTGGAGGCCGTGCGCGACGGGGAACGGACCGGTCATCGCACCTTGTTGCGTCTTGGTGAGGTGTCAGCGTTGCAGGCCAGCGGCCAGCTGGCCCGCATCGTCGCCGCACTGCAACGACACCTCGAACAC
>JACCUL010000217.1 GCA_013811855.1 Acidimicrobiia bacterium | reverse complement strand
ACGGCGAGGAGCTGTTCGCCCGGTTCGAGCCCTACGCCAGCTCAGGTACCTGGGGCGGGCGCGATCCGCTCGCTTGACGAGGCTCGGGCTCTGACGGCCGCCGGCACGATCGGCACCAGCATCCCGTAGGGCGCCCCGCCGTAGCGGTGGTGGAGGTCGTGGGCGGCGGCGAGCCGCTCGAGTGCCGGCGGCCGGCGTTCGCCGAACCAGCGCAGGCGGCGGTGGATGGAGACGTCGTGCACGAGCGCGTACGCCGCGCCGTAGGCGGTCACGCCCGCGCCGACGGGGACCAGCCCATCCCACGCCGGTTCGTGGAAGCCGATCCATAGGCCGAGGCAGACGACGGCGGCGAAGATGACGGGGTAGAGGTCGTTGGCCTCCCAGCCGTCGTGGGTGCGGCGGTGGTGGCTGCGGTGCAGGAGCAGACCCGGGCCGTGCATGACGAACCGATGGGTGGCCGCCGTCACCGGCTCCATCGCGGCGAACGCCGCGATCGCCCAAACGAACGACGGCATGACGGCACGCTATCGGGCCGCCGGTGAGCGAGCTGACGCGCCCATGCGAGCGGTACAGTCTCGCGGCGATGCGGTCACGCAGGTTGGGGGAGACGGGCGCGGTCCACGCGGTGCTCGTCGTGGCGGTGGCCGCCCTCGTCGGCGCGGCGTGTGCCGAGGAGAACGCCAGCTCGTCGACCCTGCCGCCGATCCAGACCACCACCACGACGACGATCGCCGTCGCCCCGACCACGACGCTGCCCCGCTTCTACGAGGTGCAGGAGGGCGACACGCTGACTCGCATCGCCGAGGCGTACGGGCTGCCGATCCCCGTCGTCATGAAGGCCAACGGCATCACCGACCAGGACTCCATCTACGTCGGCCAGATCCTGGAGATGCCCGATCCGGGCTCGGCGAGCGACGGTGACCGGTCGGGAACCACGACCGCTCCGTGACGATGGAGGCCCGCGTCGGGCTCGGCCTCATAGGCTCTCGGGCCATGGATCCCTTCTGGCCGACCGCCGACCACTGGAGCGTCAAGATCCCGCTGGCCACGCCGCACCAGCGGCTGGCGCAGCTCGCGGAGCGCGGTTTCGTCGTGCTCGAGGACGCCCCGTTCGAGGTGCCGGCCGAGCAGTACGAGTCGCTCCAGTACCTGGACTGGAAGAGCGGCGGCGACACCAACTTTGCCCCCATCGCCTCGGCCGACGGTGAGCTCGACTGCCGCGGCTTCTGGGACAAAGGCAAGACGGACAAGGACGCGCTGTGGACGTCGAATGCCGAGCGGGTCCCGACGATCCGTCAGTACGTCGAGTCGGTGGGCGCCAACTTCGGCCGGGTGCGGATCATCAAGCTCGAACCTCAGACGCGCGAGGACGCCATCCGTTCGATCCACCGCGACGACAACAACCGCTTCAACCCCGACCACGAGGGGTGGGTCGTGCGGTCGTGGTGGGAGCTGACCGACAACCCCGACAGCTACATGCTGCTGATGGACAGCGGCCCCGACGGCCTGCCCGATCCGGCGACCGAGGCCCGCGTGCCGCTGCACCTCGGCGCCCGCTTCGTCGTCGACACCCAGCGGCTTTGGCACGTCGTCGTCCACCAGGGTGCTGCCCCCCGCTACGCCCTGATCACGAGCTTCGAGACCAGCCCCGCCCTCAGCGACTGGATCGACGCCGAACTCGCAGAGCACGCCCGCCTCCCCGCCTGACCCCGGATTTGTGACAGCCACAACGACATCACGCGTCGTTGTGCCTGCCACAAACTGCGAAAGCCTCCCCGAGGCAGCGGAGCACCCATGCCGGGTCGGCGACGACGTGCTCGTAGGTGAACTGCAACACGGTGTATCCCTCGATGGCGAGGACGCTGGCTCGTTCGGTGTCTCGACGGAGGTCCGCCGGTGAGCGGTGAAAGCGGTAGCCGAGCAGCTCCACGACGATGTTCGTGCCCGCGAACCGGCAATCGACGCGCACGAGACGATCTCGTCTGGCGGCCAGCACCTCTTGGCACTGCGGCCTGGGCAGACCGGCCGTCGTGACGAGGCGCAGGAACTCACGCTCCAGCCAACTGTGTGCGCCACGCGTGATCTCGCAGCCCTGGATGACCTCCAACAAGGCCGGAATCCCGTACCGCCCTGAGGTGCGGAGTGCCACGATGCGCTCGTGCAGCGACGCTTCGCTGAACAGTCCGTCGCGCAACCCGGAGTCGAGCGCGGTCGTGAGGCGGTTGTTGTCGGTCGTTCGGGCCAGGTCGATCAACGTGCGGGCGCCGCGGGTCGTGGGGATGCCGTTCACCGTGGCCCGATCGATGAGCGGGAGCTCGGTCGTGCGGTGGATCACATGGCCGGTGCGGGTGACGGCACGATCACGGAGGACCGACACGTGAAACGGAGGTCGCAGCGCGAAGCCGTCGAAGCCGTGCAGCGCGGCGGCCGTTGGTCCCGAGGCCCAGCACGGCTCGCCGATGTCGAGGAGCAGGCCGCGCAGATCGCCGACCGGCGAGTGGCGCACGAACGGCGAACGGAACGTGTTCGCACCGGACTGTTCGAGGAAGCCGCTCTGGACTCGGCTACGAAGCTGGCGATCGCTCAACCCGGCGGCGTGCGCCTGCTGTCGGCTGACCCATCCCAACTGACCTGTCGCTATCGCCGCGATGCGACGATCGGCACTGGTCATGTCGATCACTCAAGCAACGGGGTGTCGCAACGACCGCCTTCTCGAGGTCGGAGCCCGTCTCCTGCGGTCTGCGACAGCCACGACGACGCGTGTTGTCGTAGTGGCTGTCACAAACCCGGGGTCAGTGGGCGCGGTGGTGTTCGGTGAGGTCGACGATGTCGGCCATGATCCTGGCCAGCTCGAAGTCCTTGGGGGTGTAGACGGCGGCGACGCCGGCGGCCGTGAGGACCTGGCGGTCGGCCTCGGGGATGATCCCGCCGACGATCACCGGGACGTCGACGCCGTTGGCGGCCAGCTCGGCGAGGACGGCGGGGACCAGCTCCAGGTGCGACCCCGACAGGATCGACAGGCCGACGACGTCGGGATCCTCGTCCCGGGCCGAGGCGGCGATCTGCGCCGTGGTCAGGCGGATGCCGGCGTAGACCACCTCCATCCCGGCGTCGCGGGCGGCGACGGCGATCTGTTCGGCGCCGTTGGAGTGACCGTCGAGCCCGGGCTTGGCGACGAGCAGTCGTGGCGGCCCGCCGGCCAGCGCCTTGACCCGGGCGACCACGTCAGCGAGTCCCTGCGCCGACCCCGTGGCGCCACCGACGCCGGTCGGCGCCCGGTACTCGCCGAACAC
>JACCUL010000209.1 GCA_013811855.1 Acidimicrobiia bacterium | reverse complement strand
CGCTCCAGTCGCCCGTCCGCCGGCGCAGATACAGCTGCGACGACAGCCAGTTGCGGGCCTGCACCGGCGTCAGGCGGGCCAGCACGGCCAGGCTGCTGACGCCGAGGAAGGACAGTCGCTCTTCGCGCCGGTCACTGAACCGACCGGCCGTCGCCACGAGCACGAGCCCGCGCGTCCGTTCCCGGTGGCGGTGCCACACCAGCTGGGCGACGGCACCGCCCATGGAATAGCCGACGGGCACGGCGCGCTCGACGCCGAGGGCGTCCAGCACGCACGCCACGTCGTCGGCGCAGTCCTCGAGCGTGAACGCCCGCCGGCTGCGGACCCCGTGGCCGTGCCCGCGCTGGTCGAAGGCGATGACCCGGGCGTGCTCGCCGAGCGATCGATAGCAGGCGAAGAAGTTCAGGTCGGCGGTGGCGTTCCACCCGTGCAGCAGCACGACGACCGGCGCCCCGGGCGGACCCGGCAGCTCGCGGACACGCAGCGTGCCGGCCGGGATGCGCACGTCCCGCGCCGGCGGCAGCCGCGGCCCGATCGGTCTGGCCAGCGCCTCGACGTCGCGAACGTCGCCGACGTCGGGACCGGCATCGACGGACATGGCGCCTAATTCGCTCATTGGTGCCTCATCGACATGTGCGACGGGTTGGGTCTTGGCCATCAGCCGGGCGCCAATGAGCGTGTCGCCGCAAAGCCGGCGACGAAGAAGCACCGTGCTGATTGTTCGCTCGCTCGAAGACTCGCTCGCTCACGCCGCGCCGGTAGCGTGCGTCCTCCGACATCCCCCGCATCGCTCGACGATCGGAGGATCCCATGCACCCGGTGGCCCGGCTGCGCTACCTGCTGGCCCGGCGGCCCTGGCTGTACTGGCTGGTGGTCGTCGTCGTCGCCGGCGCCATCGCGTTCGCCGTTGCTGGCGCCGTCGGCGGCGTGGACGATGCCCGGCGGGCGTGGGGCGCGACGCGCGGGGTCGTCGTGGCCGCCACTGCCCTGGCGCCCGGCGACGCGCTGGTCGATCGTGTGGAGGTGCGGCTACTGCCCGGCCCGATCCTGCCGGCCCGGGCGCTGACCGAGGTCGCGCCGGATGCCGTCGCCCGCCAACACGTGGCCGCCGGCGAGGTCCTGGTCGACGTGGATGTCACCGCCGGGCACGTGCCCGTGGCACTGGTCCCCACCGGGTGGCAGGGCGTGCCCGTCGCCGAAGCCGTGCCGACCGGCGCCATTGTCGGTGACCGGGTGGCGGCGACGAGCGGCGGCGTGGTGCTGGCCGACGAGGCAGTGGTGGTGGGGCGCAACGACGGCTCGCTCGTCGTGGCCGTGCCGGCGGCCGATGCGCCGGGCGTGGCCGCCGCCGCATCGTCGGGCGAGCTGACGATCCTCCTTGCGCCGTAGCTCAGCTCCGCCAGCCGGTGGCCACGATGACCAGCACGGCGACGCCGAGCACGACGCGGTAGATCACGAACGGGGTGAAGCTGTGCCGGCGAACGAGCCGGATGGTCCCCCACACGGCGGCGAACCCGGACACCGCGGAGGTGGCGACCCCGACGAGCATCGGGACACCGAGGCCGTCGGGGATGCCGTCGCCGACGAGCTTGACCATCTTGAACAGCACGGCCCCGCCGGTGACGGGCAGCATCATCGGAAGCTGAGGCGGGCGGCGGCGTCCCGGTCGAAGCCCCGGAACCGGGCGGCGGTGATCGTGATGCCCGAGCGCGACGTGCCGGGGTTCAGCGCCAGGGCCTGGGCGGCGCCGATCACGACGGCGTCGGTCACGCCGAAGCCGCCGACCACGCGACGCCCGGTCGCCCGGTCGGCGACGGCGAGCAGCACCCCGAACCCGATGAGCGAGACGGCGATGATCGTCGGCGTGCCGAGCTGCTCGTCGATCTGGCTCTCGAACAGCGCACCGACGAGGGCCGCTGGCACCGTCGAGAGCAGCAGCAGCCAGGCCACCCGCCCGTCCCGGCTCGGCGGCTGATCGCGCCTGGCGACGGTGCGCCACCCCTCGCGCAGGTAGACGCCGAGGTCCCGCCGGAAGTAGGCGACGGCGGCGATCAGCGTGCCGATGTGCAGGGCCACGTCGAACGCCTTCTCGATCGAGGCGTCGTCGAAGTCGTCCCAACCGAACAGCCACGGGGCCAGCAGCAGGTGCCCGCTCGACGAGATCGGCAGGAACTCCGAGAGTCCCTGGATCAGGCCGAGGACCACGGCGTGGAAAATGGGCACGACCCGTGTTTCTATCGGCGGTTCTGATGCGCGAAACCCGCGAAAAATCGCGGGTTCTGGGAATCAGAATCTAGAGGTACCCGTCAGGTGCCGCTCATCATCACGCCGGAGATGACGAGGCTGACGCCGGCGGCCCGCATCGGGAGCCAATCGACGTCGCCACCGACCTCCACGACGTCGAGCAGCATGCGCTGCAACGTCGAGGCGATGGTCAGCTCGCGCACCGGCGCGCCGATCTCGCGGTTCGTGATCAACATCCCCGAGGCCCCGGTCGAGAAGTCTCCACTGACGGCGTTGACCCCCGAGTGCAGACCGCTCACCTCCTGGACCAGCAGCCCGTCGTCGATGTCGGCGATCAACTCGGCCTGGGCCCGCGTCCCCGGCCGCAGCGACAGTGCCAGGCAGCCGACGCCGGGCGAGCCGGCGAAGCCGCCGCGGGTGGCGTTGGCCGTCGACACCGTGCCGGCGCGCCGCGCCGAGTAGCTGGAGTGAACGAACCGTCGGAGCTCGCCGTCCTCGATCAGGACGTTGCGCCGGGCGGCCAGCCCCTCGCCGTCGACGTCGGTCGCCGTGTACGCCCGGGGGTCGGTCGGGTCGTCGACGAGACCGATCACCGGCGCCGCCACCTGCTCACCGAGGCGGTCGCGGAACAGGCTGCGGCCCTTGACGACGCTCTCGCCGTTGAGCGTCGAGCCGACGATGCTCAGGAACTGGGCGGTGACGTACGGATCGAGCACCACCGTGAGGCGGCGGCTGCGCGGCTTGGTGGCGCCGAGCAGCCGGGTGGCCCGGTCGGCGGCGTCGCCGGCCGCCCGAGCGAGGTCGAGACCCCCGGGCGACCGGGCCACGCTGAACCCGAAGCCGGTCTGGGTCTCGTCGACGTCGTCGGCCAGGCTGCTGACCGTGACGTAGCACCCGTTCTCGCGCCCGTGCTCCCGGATGCCGGTGGTGGTGGCGACGGCGACCTCTCCCCAGCCGTCGGCGTAGTTGGCGTCGTCGACGCGCACGCGTGGGTCGGCGGCCGTCGTCAGGCGCTCGAGCTCCTTGGCGGCGGCGATCTTGGCGTCGGTCGGGTGCTCGGCCAGCGCGTCGTCCCACAGCGACTGCGCCGTGCGCTCGACGCCGTCGGGCTCGGCCAGCCCGGCCCACTCGTCGACGGTGCCGAACGCCACGTTGTCCCGGGCCTCGGCGAGCACCTCGTCGATGGCGTCCGGGTCGAGAGTGCCGGCGTAGGCGAACCCGGTGCGGCCGTCACGGATGACTCGAATGCCGATGCCTTCCGCCTGCGCCGAGACGAAGTGCTCGATCTCGCCGTCGTACACCCGGACGTCGGTGTGACCACCCCGCGAGACGTACGCCTCGACCTGCTCGCCGGCTGTCGCCTCGGCCACCACCTTGTCGGCCAGCGACTGCAGTTCGTCGAGCAACGGGTGGGGATCGCTCACGACGCCGTGCCGCCGACGGTCAACGCGGCGACTCGGAGCGTCGGCTGGCCGGTGCCGACCGGGACGCCCTGGCCGTCCTTGCCGCACGTGCCGGGACCCCCCATGGCGAAGTCGTTGCCGAGCATGTCGATGTCCTTGAGCGCCTGCGGTCCGTTGCCGATGAGGTTGCTCTCCCGCAGCGGCTCGGTGATCTCGCCGTCCTCGATCAGGTAGGCCTCGGTCATCCCGAACACGAAGTCGCCGCTCGCCGTGTTGACCTGTCCTCCGCCGAGCTTGGCGACGTACACGCCGTGCTCGGTGTCGCGCACGATGTCGTCGGGATCGTCGACGCCGTCGGTGACGAACGTGTTGGTCATCCGCACCATCGGGAGGTGCTGGTAGCTCTCCCTCCGGCCGTTGCCGCTCGGCGCCCGGCCGTCCTTGCGGGAACGGAGGAAGTCCCACATGTAGTCGGTCAGCACGCCGTCCTCGATCAGGACGTTGCGCTGCGTGGGATGGCCCTCGTCGTCGAAGGCCAGCGTGCCCCACTCGCCGGCGACCGTGCCGTCGTCGACGACGGTGACGAGCGGCGACGCCACGAGCTGTCCGGTCTTGCCGGCGTAGACGCTGGCCCCCTTGCCGACGAGATCGGCCTCCAACCCGTGCCCGCAGGCCTCGTGGAACAGCACGCCACCGGTGCCGTGCTTGATGACGACGGGGAGCGATCCCGACGGTGCCGGCCGGGCCGCGAGCTTCGTGATGGCCCGGTGGGCCGCGCCGCGGGCGAACTCCTCGATGTCGATGGTGTCGAACAGCTCGAAGCCGATGGTGTGGCCCAGCGAGTCGTAGCCGGTCTGCATGCCAGCGTCGCCGTCGGCGACCGCATTGACCCGCATCACACAGCGCACGATCTCGTCCTCGGCCAGCGCGCCGTCGCTGTTGGCGACGAGCACCCGCTTGCGGCTGTCGCCGTACCCGGCCGAGACCTGCACGATGGCCCCGCCGACGCCGCGAGCGGCGTCGTCGATGCGCCGCAGCAGCTCGACCTTGGTGGCCTTGGGGACCTCATCGGGGAAGCGCTCGATCGTGTTGACGGACCGCCGCGCCGACGGCGTCAAGGCGACGGTCCGCTCCCCCCCGCCGCCCTGGCGGGCCGCCGCGCTGGCCGCCTCGGCGGCGTCGAGGAGGCCCCGCTCGGACAGGTCGCTGGTGTGGGCGAAGCCCGTGGTCTCGCCAGCGACGACGCGGATGCCGGCGCCGCGATCGCGCCCGCTGGACACCTGCTCGACACGACCGTCGTCCAACCCCGCCGACGTGGACCGCTTGTCCTCGGCGTAGACCTCGGCGAACTCCCCGCCGGAGCGCAACGCCGCCCCGAGCACCCTCTCCAAGACGTCGTGGTCGATCACCGTGCCGAGGCTACCGAGGGGGACTAGCGTGCCCCCCGTGATGTTGGCGACGGGACGGCGGGGTGAGGCCACGATGGTCGTCGAAGCGGCCGACACGGCGAGGGCGCTCGGCTCGGGCGACGTCGACGTGCTCGGGACACCGCGCATGATCGCCCTGTGCGAGCAGGCCTGCTGCCGGGCCGTCAGCCCCGACCTGCCGAACGGCGCCACCACCGTGGGTGTCAAGGTGCGCGTCGATCACCTCCAACCATCGCCGATCGGCGCGCGGGTGCGGGCCGAGGCGACGGTGCGCAAGGTCGAGGGCCGGCGCATCTCCTTCACCGTGTCGGCGTCGGACGATCGGGGCCTGGTCGCCGTCGGTCGGGTCACCCGGGTGATCGTCGACCTCGAGCGCTTCATGAGCCGTCTCGGCTGAGGGGCTCCGCCCCCGGTCAGGGCGTCAGGACCTCGAACGCGCAGGCGTAGCGCACCCCCATGCGTCGGCCGCCCGCTTCGGCTGCGCCGCGCAGGAACGCGTCAGGGTCGGTCGAGCCGTCGCCGAGGTTGGCGAGGTAGAGCGCGTGGCGACGCAGCGACTCGACGCCGCGGTCGAGGTGCCCGGACACGTCGACGGCGTGCGTCGCGTTCGGTGAGCCGAGGAAGGCGACGAAGCGGACCCCGCCCCACGCCGCGCCGGCATCGTCGAAGATCCACGGGTTGCCGGCGTCGCGTACGGCGTCGAGCAGGGCCACACCGACGTTGCGGTGATCGACGTGGTTCCAGCTCGGCCCGCCCCAGCTGTCGCGGAAGTTGATCGACAGGACCACGTCCGGCCGGTTCCGCCGGATCGCCTCGGCGAGGTCCCGGCGTAGCCCCAGCGATGCTTCGACGAGCCCGTCGCGGTGGTCGAGGAACGCCAGCTCGGTGACCCCGACGGCGGCGCAGCTCGCCCGTTGCTCTTCGGCCCGGATCGGTGCCACCTCGTCCGGCGGCATCGAGGCGATGCCGGCCTCGCCGCGGGTGACGAGCAGGTAGGCCACCTGCTTGCCCTGGTCGGTCCAGCGGGCGACGGCGCTGGCGGCGCCGTACTCCATGTCGTCGGGATGGGCGACGACGGCGAGCGCCCGCTCCCAGTCCTCGGCCAGCGGTTCGAGCAACGGCTGATCGGTCACGGGTTCGGTTCCTTCGGCAACCCGAGCACACGCTCGCCGACGATGTTGCGCTGGATCTGGC
>JACCUL010000205.1 GCA_013811855.1 Acidimicrobiia bacterium | reverse complement strand
CTCGACGGCGAGCCGGATCGTCTCCGCGGCCGTGGACGGATCGTCGCCGAAGCCGTCCTCGAGGTCGGCGTTGACCGGCACGTCGACGCCGCCGGCCAGGGCCGCCGTGTGGGCGATCGCCTCGTCGCGGCTGACGGCGCCGTCGAGGCGTCCGAGCGTGGCGGCGAAGCCCGAGCTCGTCGTGGCGATGGCTTCGAACCCGAGCGACACGAACAGCTTGGCCGAGCCGAGATCCCACGCGTTGGGCATCACGAGCGGCGTGCCCGGGCGGTGCAGCTCGAGGAACGGGCGGGCCCGGTCGACGGTGGTGGAGGAGGTGGCGGTCACGACGGACAGTGTGACCCGCAGCGCCCTCGGCGGCGGCGATCCGGGTGCGATCCGTCTCGATGCTGAGACGCTGGCGCGCCCAGATCGTCGAACGAGATGCTAGCTTGTTCTTACGTTCACAAGCGTCGCCCCGGCTACGTGAGCGATCATCCTCCGACAATGAAGCTGGTCCCCCCGCCTCCCCGTGTCAGCCCCGATGACAGCGTGCTCCACGGGATGGACGCGGCGCTGACGATGCTGTTGTTCCTCGCCGTCGGCTTCGTGATCGACCGCTGGCTCGGCATCACCCCGTGGGCCATGATCGCCGCCAGCCTGCTCGGCGGCGTCGGCCTCTTCCTCAAGTTCAAGTACCGCTACGACGCCACGATGCAGCGTCTCGAGACCGAGCGCCGCGCCCGGGTGGCGTCGAGCGGCCCCGCCCCGGAGACCCCGTGACGATGGCCGAGCCGGTCGGTGCGGTGTCCCCCTCGACCGACACGGTGCCCGAGGTCGAGGTGTCGACCGACATGGTCAAGCGGGGACTCGTCGTCGCGCCCGCGCTCATCGCCGTCTGCGGCGTGGTGTGGGGCGGGGACGGCGCGTGGTCGGCGGCCTACGGCGTCGCCATCGTGCTCGCCAACTTCCTGCTCGCCGCCGGGACCATCGCCGTCGCGGCGCGGATCTCCCTGCCGGTGCTGATGGGTGCCACCCTGTTCGGCTACCTCGTGCGGCTGGGCCTGGTCTTCCTCGCTGTGTACCTGGTTCGCGACGCACCGTGGATTTCGCGGCCCGCCCTCGGCGCGACCATCATCGTCACGCACCTCGGACTCCTCGTGTGGGAGCTGAAGTACGTCGCCCTCTCGCTCGCCGCCCCCGGCCTCCGGCCGACCACCCGTCCAACCAACGCCCCATCGACCCACTGAGGTAGCTCCCGGCATGCTGGCCCTGGAATTCCCCCCGATCAACGAGGTCATCCGCTGGAAGGACCTGTTCCCGACGTTCAACAAGGTCGCCCTGATCGGCTGCCTGGCGGCGCTGATCGGGATCTCGATCTTCCTCTTGGCCGGGCGCAAGAACCCGATGGTCGCCCCGACGGGTGTGCGCAACGTCGCCGAGACGGGCGTCGAGTTCATCGAAGACCAGATCGTCATGCAGACGATCGGCCGCGACGGCCTCGGCTGGACGCCGTTCCTCCTCACGCTGTTCGTGTTCGTCTACCTGTGCAACCTGCCGGGGATCATCCCGGTCCTGCAGATGCCGGCCACGGCGCGCATGGCCATGCCGCTGTTCCTGGCCGTGATCGTGTGGGTCATCTACAACGTCGTCGGGTTCAAGCACAACGGGCTCAGCTACCTGACCGGGATGGTGTGGCCGCACAACGTGCCGGTGGCGATGCGCCCCCTCGTCGGGCTCATCGAGTTCCTCTCCAACATCGTGCTGCGCCCGTTCTCGCTGGCCGTCCGGCTCTTCGCCAACATGCTCGCCGGCCACATGCTGCTCGTCACGTTCGCCGTGCTGTCGAACGCCATGCTGTTCGCCGAGACCAAGCAGGTGCTGCTCAAGCCGATGACGATCCTGCCGTTCTTCATGCTGCTCTTCCTCACCCTGTTCGAGGTGCTCGTCGGCTTCCTGCAGGCCTACATCTTCACGATCCTGACGGCCGTGTACATCGGCCTGGCCCGCCACCCCGAGCACTAGTCCCGCCTCTCCCACCCGCCAGACCACAGGAGCACACAGCAACCATGGAATCGCTCTCGCGACTCATCGTCGAGCAGGCCGGGTTGAACGCCGACGACCAGAAGGCGGCCAACGCCGCCATCGGCGCCGGGTTCGCCTACGGCCTCGCCGCCATCGGCCCGGGCATCGGCATCGGCTACGTGGTCGGCAAGGCCATCGAGGCGATGGCCCGCCAGCCCGAGGCCGCCGGCATGGTGAGGACCACGATGTTCCTCGGCATCGCCTTCACCGAGGCCCTCGCCCTGATCGGGTTCGTGGTCTTCATCCTCCTCGGCCTGTAGGAGGGAACCCGTGCAATCCGTGACCGTCACCCTCGGGGGTGGCGGCGTGCAGGTGGTGCTCCTCCCGGGGTTGGCGCCCGCCCAAGCCGAGGAGGAGACCGAGGCGCTGGAGGAGGGCCCGAGCCCGATCGCGCCCGAGGCCAAGGAGCTGCTGTGGGGCATCGGCGCGTTCGTCGTGTTCCTCGTGCTGATGCGCCTCGTGCTGTTCCCCAAGTTGAAGAAGGGGATGGACGCCCGCTACGGGAAGATCCGCGCCGACCACGAGGAGGCCGATGCGGTGCGCGAGCAGGCCCTCCGCGAGGTGGCCGACTACCAGGCCGAGCTCGACACCGTGAAAGCCGAAGCCGCCAGCCGCGTGGACGCGGTCCGGCGTCAGCTCGACAACGAGCGGTCGGGCCGGCTCACCGAGGTCAACCAGCAGATCGCCGAGCAACGGGCCGCCGCCGCCACCGCCGCCGAGGAACGGCGCGCCGCCGCCCGGTCGACGGTCGAGGCCGCCGTCGTGGCCGTCACGACGGCGCTCGTCGAACGCAGCACGGGTCGGGCTCCCGACGCCGAGACCGTCCGTCGGGCCGCCAGCGATGTCATGAGCGTGGGGGCGAGTTCATGAGCGAGCGAAGCGAGCTCCGGAGACACGGTGTCTTTCTCGCCGCCCAGCGGCGAGGCGTTCACTGGTGCCCGGTGGTCGCGGATTCAGCAAACCCGTGGCTTGATGCAAGGGTGCACCAGTGAACGTGCTGTCGCTGATCGCCGCCGTGGCCGAGGACGAAGAACACATCGACCAGAGCCACCACTGGCTCCTCCCCGAAACCTACGAGATCGTCTTCGGCGGGTTGGCGTCGTTGCTCATCTTCGGGTTGCTGGTGTGGAAGGCCGGCCCGCTGGTGAAGAAGGGCCTGGCGGCGCGGACCGAGCGGGTCCAGAGCCAGCTCGACGTGGCGACCAAGGAGAAGGCCGACGCGACCGCCGAGGCCGACGAGATCCGCCGGGCCAAGGGCGACATCGGCGCCGAGCGGACGCGGTTGTTGGCTGAGGCGGACGGTCAGGCCGAGGCGTTGCTCGCCGACGGCCGCCAGCGCATGGAACGGGAGATCGCCGACCTGCTCGCCAAGGCCGAGTCCGACATCGCCGCCGCCGAGTCCCGCGGCAACGACGAGCTGCGGGCCGAGATCGCCGGCCTCGCCGCGGCCGCCGCGGAGCGGGTCGTGACCGACCATATCGACCGCGACACGCACCAGGAGCTGATCGAGTCGTTCATCTCCCGCGTCGGCGCCAGCAGTGGAGGTGCGGGATGAGCGAGCGCAGCGAGCTCAAGCGTTGCGGTGTCTCGTCGCGTGACTCGGAGGTGCACCAGTGACCGACGATGGGCGCATCGACGGGTACGCGGCGGCGCTGTTCGAGGTTGCCAAGGCCGAGGGCACGCTCGACGAGGTCGAGGACGAGCTGTTCCGGTTCGCCCGCTCGTTCGAGGCCAGCGACTCGCTGCGGGCGACGCTGACCGACGAGTCGATCCCGGCCGGCAAGCGCCAGGCCATAGTCGAGGACCTGCTCGGCCCCAAGGCGACGGCCACCACCACGCAGCTCGTCTCGATGGTGGTCGGCTCGGGTCGCGGTCGCGAGCTGCCGGCGATCGTCGACCGGCTGGTCGAGCGGGCCTCGAACGCCAAGTCGCTGGCCGTGGCCGAGGTGCGCTCCGCCGTCGAGCTGACCGCCGACCAGCGCGATCGCCTGACCGCCGCCCTCGCCAACGCCGTCGGCAAGGAGATCAACCTGAAGGTCGTCGTCGACCCCGCGGTGCTCGGCGGGATCGTCGCCACCGTCGGCGACACCGTCATCGACGGCACCGTCCGTTCCCACCTCGACCAGTTGATGAGCCGCCTGTAAAGGACCCCACCCCATGGCTGAACTGACCCTCTCCGCCTCCGACATCGCCGCCGCCCTCACCAAGAACCTCGAGGGCTTCGAGCCGTCGCTGGCGGCGCGCACCGTCGGGCGCGTCGCCGAGGTCGGTGACGGCATCGCCCGCGTCTCGGGTCTCCCCGATGCCGCCGTCAACGAGCTGCTCGAGTTCGAGGGCGGCGTCCTCGGCCTGGCCCTGAACCTCGACGAGAGCTCGATCGGCGCCGTCGTGCTCGGCGACACCGACCAGATCCAAGAGGGCCAGGCCGTCAAGTCGACCGGGCGCATCCTCTCGGTCCCCGTCGGCGACGGCGTGCTCGGTCGTGTCGTCAACGCGCTCGGCCAGCCCGTCGACGGCCAGGGCGATCTCGTCGGCACCGAGCTGCGACGCATGGAGATCCAGGCTCCCGGGATCATGGGTCGCCAGAACGTGCACGAGCCGTTGCAGACGGGCATCAAGTCGATCGACTCGATGACCCCGATCGGCCGCGGACAGCGCGAGCTGATCATCGGCGACCGCAAGACCGGCAAGACGACCATCGCCGTCGACACGATCCTGAACCAGAAGGGTCAGGGCGTGAAGTGCATCTACGTGGCAATCGGGCAAAAGGCGTCGACGATCGCCCAAACGGTCGAGACGATGCGCCAGAACGGCGCCATGGAGTACACGGTCGTCGTGAGTGCCCCGGCCGGCGACCCGGCGCCGTTCAAGTACCTCGCTCCGTACGGCGGCTGCGCCATGGGCCAGCACTGGATGGAGAACGGCGAGCACGCCCTCGTGGTCTACGACGACCTGTCGAAGCAGGCCGAGGCGTACCGCCAGGTATCGCTGCTGCTACGCCGACCGCCGGGGCGCGAGGCATACCCCGGTGACGTGTTCTACCTCCACAGTCGGCTGCTGGAGCGGGCGGCCAAGCTGTCCGACGAGAACGGCGCCGGCTCGCTGACCGCCCTGCCGATCATCGAGACCAAGGCCGGCGACATCTCGGCGTACATCCCGACCAACGTCATCTCGATCACCGATGGCCAGGTGTTCGTGCAGGACAACCTGTTCAAGTCGGGGGTCCGTCCGGCCGTCGACGTCGGCAACTCGGTGTCGCGTGTGGGCGGCGACGCGCAGATCAAATCGATGAAGTCGGTGGCCGGCACGCTCAAGCTCGACTTGGCCCAGTTCCGCGAGTTGGAGGCCTTCGCCACGTTCGGCTCCGACCTCGACGCCGTGTCGTCGGCCCAGCTCGAGCGCGGCTACCGGCTCGTCGAGCTGCTCAAGCAGCCGCTCAACAGTCCGATGCCCGTCGAGGAGCAGGTCGTCGTCATCTTCGCCGGCACCCGCGGGTACACCGACGACATTCCTGTCGCCGACGTCAAGCGGTTCGAGGCCGAACTGCTCGACTTCGTCCGCAGCCGGCATGGCTCGCTGCTCGAGGAGCTCAAGGGCGGCGCCGTCCCCGACGCGCTCGGCGAGGCGATCGACTCGTTCAAGGGCACGTTCGAGCACTCCAAGGACGACCAGCACGCCGCCGATCCGACGGCGACCGACGCCGACGAGATGAGCGACGCCCGCAGCCAGAAGACGTTGGCCACAGAGTGACGCGAGACGTGAGCGAGTCTTCGAGCGAGCGAGGCCACTGAAAATGGCGGGTGGGCAGGAACGGATCCTGCGGGGGCGAATTCGCAGCGTCCAGGCGACGAAGAAGATCACCCGCGCCAAGGAACTGATCGCGGCCTCCCGCATCGTCAAGGCCCAACATCGGGTGCGCGCCGCCGTGCCCTATTCGGAGAAGATCACCGAGGTGGTGCGGGACCTCGCCGCCGGCGGCGGATCGACCGACTCGCCGTTGCTGGCCGGGCGTGACGAGATCCGCACGACGGCCTACGTCGCCATCGCCGCCGACCGGGGCCTGTGCGGCGGCTACAACGCCGGGATCCAGCGGGCCGCCGAGGGCGAGGTCAAGGCCGACGTGCTGGCCGGCAAGGCGTACGTCGTCATCCCCGTCGGCAAGAAGATCCAGCGATACTTCCGGTTCCGCGGCTACAGCATCGGCGAGAGCTTCACCGGCTTCAGCGACAACCCGTCGATCGAGGACGCCAAGCGCATCAGCGCCCACGTCATCGAGCTGTTCACGAGCGGCGCCGTCGACCGCGTCGAGCTCGTCTACACCCGGTTCATCAGCGTCGGCACCCAGGAGATCGTGCTGCGACCGCTCGTGCCGCTGACGGCCGAGACCGTCGCCGGCGGTGATGGCAAGGCCGGTTCGGCCGATGCGCCGAGCGGTGACTACGAGTTCGAGCCCGACCCTGGCACCATCTTGGAGACCCTGCTGCCGAGCTACGTCGAGGCCCGCGTGTACGCCGCGCTGCTCAATGCCGCGGCGTCCGAGCACGCCTTCAGCCAGCGGGCCATGAAGGCGGCGACCGACAACGCCGAGGAGCTGATCAAGAACCTCAGCCGCGTCATGAACCGGGCCCGCCAGGACGCCATCACGACCGAGATCATGGAGATCGTCGGCGGCGCCGAGGCGCTCGGCGGCGAGAAGGGCGCGGCGAAGGCCCGTCCGCTCCACCGCGCCACGAACGGCAACGAGGCCATGAGCACAGGAGGCAGCACCCCATGACCGCCACCGAGACCGCTTCGACCGACTCCGACCGCAGCCCCGACGGCCGCGTCGTCGGCATCGCCGGGCCCGTCATCGACGTCGAGTTCCCCAGTGGTTCGCTCCCCGAGCTGAACACGGCCCTGGAGTTCACGATCACCGTCGAGGGCGAGGACGTGGCCGTGCTGGCCGAGGTCGCCCAGCAGCTCGGCGAGGGCCGCATCCGGGCCATCTGCATGAAGCCGACCGACGGCCTCACGCGGGGCACCACCGTGCGCAACACGGGTCGCGGCATCACGGTGCCCGTCGGCAACCAGGTGCTCGGGCACGTGTGGAACGCTTGGGGTGACTCGCTCGACGAGCCGGACACCGACTTCAGCGACATGGAGCGCTGGGAGATCCACCGGGACGCGCCGGCCTTCGACGCCCTCGAGCCCTCGGCGCGCATGTTCGAGACCGGCATCAAGGTCATCGACCTGCTGACCCCGTACGTCGCCGGCGGCAAGATCGGCCTGTTCGGCGGGGCCGGGGTCGGCAAGACGGTGCTGATCACGGAGATGATCAACCGGGTCGCCTCCCAGCACGGCGGCGTGTCCGTGTTCGCCGGCGTCGGCGAGCGCACCCGCGAGGGCACGGGTCTGCGACTCGAGATGATGGAATCGGGCGTGTTCGAGAAGGCCGCGCTCGTGTTCGGGCAGATGGACGAGCCGCCGGGCGTGCGGCTGCGCGTCGCCCTGTCGGCGCTGACCATGGCCGAGTACTTCCGGGATGTCCAGAACCAGGACGTGCTGCTGTTCGTCGACAACATCTTCCGCTTCGTGCAGGCCGGATCTGAGGTGTCGACGCTGCTCGGCCGGATGCCGTCCGCCGTCGGCTACCAGCCCACACTGGCCGACGAGATGGGCCAGCTGCAGGAGCGGATCACGTCGACGCGTGGTCGCTCCATCACGTCCCTGCAGGCCGTGTACGTACCGGCCGACGACTACACCGACCCGGCCCCGTTCACGACGTTCACCCACCTCGACGCCACCACTGAGCTGTCCCGCCAGGTCGCCGCGCTGGGCATCTACCCGGCCGTGGACCCGTTGGCGTCGACGTCGACGATCCTCGCGCCCGAGGTCGTCGGGCAACACCACTACGACGTGGCCCGGCGCGTGCAGGAGACGTTGCAGCGGTACAAGGAGCTGCAGGACATCATCGCCATCCTCGGCCTCGACGAGCTGTCGGAGGAGGACCGCTCGATCGTCAACCGGGCCCGCAAGGTGCAGCGGTTCCTGTCGCAGCCGTTCTTCGTGGCCGAGGTGTTCACCGGGCTGAAGGGCGAGTACGTCCCGGTCGGCGAAACGGTGGAGAGCTTCGAGGCGATCGTCAACGGCGATCTCGACGACGTCCCGGAGCAGGCCTTCCTCAACGTCGGCGGTGTCGAGCAGGTGCACGCCAAGGCCAAGGTCCTCCAGGAGGGCACGTCGTGATGTCGTCGCTCGACTGCGAGCGAGCGGCCAGCAACTGCCTCCGTGGCCGGGGAACGCAATGAACGTCGCCGTGGTGTCTCCCGAAGAAGTCATGTTCGAGGGCGAGGCGACGCAGGTGATCACGCGCACGACGGAGGGAGACGTGGCGTTCCTGGCCGACCACGCCGCGTTCCTCGGCGCGCTCGTCGAGAACACGACGCGGGTCTTCTTGACCGACGGCAGCATCCGCCAGTTCGAGATCAGCGGCGGCTTCGTCGAGGTGTCGAACAACACCGTCTCGCTCCTCGTCACCTGACCCCGGTTTGTGTCACCGCACGCCCCCGAATCCGGCCACGCGCGGTGACACAAACCCCGCGACAGTGACCGACGAGTTCGCCGACCTGGTGGCGGCCAACCGCCGGTTCGCCGAGACGTTCACGCTGGCCGGGTTCGACGGGCTGGCCCACGCCGGCATTGCCATCGTCACGTGCATGGACTCGCGGCTCGATCCGCTGCGGATGGTCGGCCTGCAGCCGGGCGACGCCAAGATCTTCCGCAACCCGGGCGGGCGGGTGACCGACGCCGCGTTGGAGGCGCTCGTGCTCGGCGTCCACCTGCTCGGCGTCCAGCGCATCCTCGTCGTTCCGCACACGCGCTGCGCGATGGCGACGAACACCGAGGACGAGCTGCGCCAGCAAGTCAGTGAGTCGGCCGGGCAGGACGCCTCGTGGCAGGCGTTCCACGTGATCGACGACCAGCTGGCGGCGCTGGAGGAGGACGTCAAGCGCCTCGGCTCGCACCCGCTGATCCCCGACCACGTCGCCATCGGCGGCTTCCTCTACGACGTCGACACCGGATTGTTCGAACGGCGCGCCTGACCGCATCGGGATACCGTCGTCCCAATGGCTCAGTTCCCGTTCTCCTCCTCGCTCGTGACCGGTGCGTCGAGCGGCATCGGCGAGGAGGTGGTGCGCCAGTTGGCCGCCGCCGGAGTGCCGACAGTCGCGGTCGCCCGGCGCATCGAGCGCCTGCAGGAGCTGGCGACGGAGCTGACGGGGGTCGAGGTGATGCCGGCCGACCTCGGGACGCGCGCCGGGCAGGACATGGTCGCCGCCCGCATGGACGAGCCCGACCGGCCGATCGACCTCGTCGTCAACAACGCCGGGTTCGGCACGAGCGGTCACTTCCACGAGCTCGACGCGGACCGGCTGGCCGATGAGATCGAGCTCAACGTCACGGCGCTCACCCGTCTATCCCACGCCGCGCTCTCCGTGATGATCCCCCGGAAGCGGGGGTGGCTGCTCAACGTGTCGAGCGTGGCCAGCTTCCAGCCGGCACCCGGTCTCGCCGTCTACGCGGCGACCAAGGCGTACGTCACGAGCCTCACCGAGAGCCTGCACGAGGAGGCCGGCGCCGCCGGCGTCAAGGTGTCGGCGCTCTGCCCCGGCCTGACGAGGACGGAGTTCCAGTCGGTCAGCAACACCGGCCACTACCAGTCGGCCATGCCCGGCTTCGCCTGGACCGACGTCGAGGAGGTGGCCAGGGTCGGCCTCGACGGCGTCGCCAAGGGACGGGCGATCATCGTGCCCGGGACCCTCTACAAGGCCCTCGTCGGCGCCGGCTCGATGACACCGCGCTGGTTGAAGCGCTCGCTGTCGAGCATGGTCCAGCGCCGCTAGAGGCGGCCGGCGGCGATGATCCGCGCCAGGAAGCCGGCGGTGCGCTCCTTCTCCGGGTTCGAGAAGATCACCTCCGGCGGGCCCTCCTCGTGGATCGTGCCCTGGTGCATGAAGCAGATCTTCGACGCCACCTCCCGGGCGAAGTTCATCTCGTGGGTGGCGAGCACCATGGTCATGCCGTCGGTGGCGAGCTCACGCACAAGGTCGAGGACCTCGGCGACGAGCTCGGGGTCGAGGGCCGACGTGATCTCGTCGAGCAGGAGCAGCCGCGGCGACATGGCGAGAGCGCGGATGATGGCGACCCGTTGCTGCTGCCCGCCCGACAGGTGATCGGGATACTGGTCGGCCTTGTCGACCAGCCCGACGCGCGCCAGCAGCTCCCGCGCCGTTGATGTGGCCTCCCGCGTGGACATCCTGCGCACCTTGCGCGGGGCCAGCGCCACGTTCTCCAGCGCCGTCAGGTGGGGGAACAGGTTGAAGCTCTGGAAGACGATGCCGACGTGGGCGCGCACGGCGTCGACGTCGATGCCGGGCCCGCTGACCCGGTCGCCATCCACGGTGATCACCCCGCCGTCGATCTCCTCCAGGGCGTTGATGCAGCGCAGCAACGTGCTCTTGCCGCACCCCGAGGCGCCGATCAGGCAGATGACCTGGTGCAGCTCGACGTCCAGGTCGACGCCGCGCAGCACGTGGTTGCGCCCGAAGTGCTTGTGCACGTCGCGCAGCTCGACGAAGGCCACGTCAGCCGACCGGCTGGAGCGGCATGGCGATGGCGAGGTCGTCCTCGTCACCTGGGGCCTGGTCCACCCGGGCGGCCCGCCGTTGCAGGTAGTCGACCATCCGAGTCAGGGGGATCGTCAGCGCGAAGAACAGCATCGCCGCCATCGTGTAACCGGTGAACGTGGCCTGGCTGTTGTTCAGGAAGCGGGCCCGGCTGAGGAGCTCCAGGACCCCGATCGTCGACAGCAGGGCGGTGTCTTTCTGGAGGCCGATGAAGTCGTTCATCAGCGCCGGCGTCATTCGCCGGACCGCCGGTGGGATGACCACGTGGCGCATCGTCTGGCCGTAGCTGAGCCCGAGCGAGCGGGCGGCGGCGACCTGGCTGGGGTGGATCGACTCGATGCCGGCCCGGTACACCTCGGAGACGTACGCGCCGTAGACGAGCACGAGGGCGAGGATGGCGTACTGCTTCGACGAGAGGTTCTCGAGCAGCGGCAGACGCGCCTCCTGGAACCCGTAGTTGATGATGAAGATGGCGAGGATCGCCGGCAGCGCCCTGAACGAGTCGCAGTAGGCGATCGCCACCCAGCGGATCGGCGCGCACGCCCTGCCCGGCAGTTGGCGCACGACGGCCACGAGCAGCGCCCACGGCAGCACGATCACCTCGGCCCACAGGAAGACCTGGATGTTGATCCAGAAGCCCTTGAGCAGCGATCGCCACGCCGAGCCGTCGAACATGACGTCGTCGAAGTAGACCTTGATCAGTGCCGCGTCGCGGATCGTGAACAGCAGCACCACGAACCCGATGAAGTAGACGAACAACCCGTAGCCGAGCGAGTACCAGCACCAGTCCCGAGCGCGGGCCCCGGCCAGTCGGCCGCCCTCGATGTCGCCGGCGGCGGTCCGGCGCGACGAGCGCAGCGAGTGGACGAGGGCGACGACGCCCGTGAACGGGAACACGACGGTGGCGACGATCGCGGGGAGGCGGAAGTTGCGGACCCGCCCGAACCGGCGGACGGTGCCGTCGGCGGGGGCCGGCGCCGAGTCCGGCACGTCGCTCAGCCGAGCTCGATGAACGGCACCGTGCTCGGGTCACCGCCGAGGTATTGGGCGATGAGCTCGTTGACGGTGCCGTCCTCGACGAGGCCGCCGATGATCTCGTCGAAGATCGCCGCCCTGGGCGAGCCTTCCGGGTAGATCGCCCCGTACTCCTCGCCGGTGGCGATCTGCCCGACCACCTCCAGCTCCCCGTCTGACTGGGCGGCCTGGCCGAGGTTGATCGGCGTGTCGATGATGATGACGTCGACCTGCCCGGCGCTCAGCGCCTGGTAGGCCGAGATCAGGTCGGGGAACGACTGCGGCTCGGTGTCGATCGCCCACTCGGGCACCTCGAGCAGGTAGAACTCGGCCGTGGTGCCGGCCTGTACGCCGACGTTCAAGCCCTTCAGCGTCTCGAAGTCGGGGATCTCCGTGCCGACCTCGACGAGCAGGCCCTGATCGGCCTTGAAGTACGGTACCGAGAAGTCGACCACCTCGTCGCGCTCCTCGGTGATCGTCACCTGGGAGAAGATGATGTCGTAGCTGTCGTCGGCGATCTGGCCGGCGACGATGGCGTCGAAGCTCTCGTTGCGGAACTCCATCTCCAGGCCGCACGCCTCGGCGACGAGGTTGGCCAGGTCGTACTCGATGCCGCTCGAGATGTCGTCGGGATCGGTCTCGGCGGCGGTGCTCCCCCAGAAGTTCGGTCCCGGCAGCGACGTGACGACGGTGAGGACGCCGTCCTCGATCGGTTGGCAATCCATCGTCGCACCGTCTGGGCCCGTCGTGCCGGGTGCCATCGTCGTCCCGGGGGCCATGGTCGTCGCCGCGCCGCCGGTGGTCCCAGGTGCGTCGCTGCCGGCGGGGGTTGTGTCGTCGCCCTCGTCGTCGTCGCCGCAGGCGGCGAGCACCAGCGCACCCACCGCGGCGAGCACCACAACCTTGTTCGTCCTGCGCATGCGTCTCATGGTAGTTCGCGGCCGTCGAGCGCACGCGGGCGCGGCGACGGCGTGCCGTGCGCCACGATGGGGCCGTGGCCGTCGGGTCCGTCGCGCGCATCACGATCCCGGTCGATGCCGTTCGACCGCCGGTCGCGACGATCGAAGTCGCCGCGACGCTCGCCCGGCAAGGGGGCACGGCGGTGGAGTTCGTCGCCGTGGCCGCGGCGACCACTCCGGCCAGCCGGGAGCCGACGCTGCGGGCCTGCTGCGACGCCGCGCTCGCAGCTGGGTCGCCG
>JACCUL010000187.1 GCA_013811855.1 Acidimicrobiia bacterium | reverse complement strand
GCCGTCACGATCTCGGCGAGGGTGACCGTCGCGCTCCCCGGACACGTCATGCCCACCCGACGGTACCCGGCCGGTCCTCCCGGACCGGGCGCCGTCCTAGCCTCGAACACCATGCGCGCCCTGGTCGTCGGCAACCACGACGATTTCGACCCTGGCTTCGTCGGCCACCGGCTGCGCGCCCACGGCTACGGCTTCACCGAACTGCATCGCGAACATCCCGACCAGTGGCCGGGGCTCGGCGGCGCCGACCTCGTGCTCACCCTCGGCTCCGAGTGGAACGTCTACCGGCCCGAGACCGCCGAGCTCGTCGAGGCCGAGGCGGCGTTGATGCGCGAGGTCGTCGAGCGGGACGTGCCGCTGCTGGCGATCTGCTTCGGCGCCCAAGTGCTGTCCCACGCTCTCGGTGGCACCGTCTCGCTGGCGCCGGTGCCCGAGATCGGGTGGGTCGACGTCGGCCCCGTCGACGCCCCGGGCGTGCCGTCGGGACCGTGGATGCAGTGGCACCTCGACGTCTTCACCGTGCCCGACGGGTTCACCGAGCTCGCCGCCAACGACATGGGGCCGCAGTTGGTGCGCGGGCCCAACTGCGCGGCGACGCAGTTCCACCCCGAGGCGACCGAGACGATGATCGCCAGGTGGTTGCGCAGCGGGGGCGCCGAGCAACTGGCCGAGCACGGCGGCGCGGCCGCCGAGCTGCTGGCCGAGACGCGGGCCAACGTCGAGCGCAGCCGGGTCGGCGCCGAGGCACTCGTCGATTGGTTCCTCGGGTCCGTCGTCACGTCCTGAACGGGCCGGCCGGGGCGCCCGTGGCGCGCCGCGTCGAGGGGTGTCGGCGAGGCCGCCGACCAGCAGGAACGGGGCGGAACGGAGGTGCAACAGACGTTGGGAGGCCCCTGGCCAACCTTGGTAGCGTCGCAAGCGATGTCGGACTTCTTGCGCGACTACCTCACGGTGGTCTGGTTCGGGCTCGCCGCGCTGGTGCTCGGCTCGCTGTTGCTCGGGCTCGCCGCGCTGGTCCGGCCGGTCAAGCCGAACGCCTCCAAGCTCATCGCCTACGAGAGCGGCGTCGACCCCGTCGGCATCGGCTGGTCGCAGAGCCAGATCCGCTACTACGTGTTCGCCCTGTTGTTCGTCATCTTCGACGTCGAGGCGGTGTTCATCTTCCCGTGGGCGGCGTCGATCGAGCGCTACGGCACCTTCGGGCTCGTCGTGATGCTGGCGTTCATCGTGCTGCTCCTCGACGGGCTGCTGTACGCGTGGAAGCGGGGGCTGCTGCGGTGGGTTTAGTCGACCGCGGCCGCATGCCGGGCGCCATCGAGAAGCTGATGAACCTGGGCCGCTCGTACTCGATGTGGGTGTACCAGTGGGGCCTCGCCTGCTGCGCCATCGAGATGGGTGCGGCCTTCGCCTCGCCCCGCTACGACGTCATGCGCCTCGGCGTGATCCCGCTGCCGGCCAGCCCCCGCCAGGCCGACCTCGTCGTCGTGTCCGGCACGGTCACGGACAAGATGGCGCCGGCCGTGCTGCGCCTCTACGACCAGATGCCCGAGCCGAAGTACGTCATCTCGATGGGCAGCTGCGCCAACTGCGGCGGTCCGTACTGGGACAGCTACTCGGTGACCAAGGGCGTCGACCAGCTCATCCCCGTCGACATCTACGTCCCCGGCTGCCCGCCCCGTCCCGAGGCGTTGCTCGAGGGCATCGTGCTGTTGCAGCAACGCATCAAGCACGAGGACATGGCGGCCAAGTGGCGCGGCGAGACCACCGAGCCGCTACGCCGCGAGCCGATCGTCGTCGGCGGTGGGAACGTTGCGTAGCCGTGACTGACACCACGGAGGCCGAGCCCCAGGCGTTGCCCGGCGACGGGCTGCGTGAGGGTCTCGTCGACGAGCTGCGTCGGCGCCTCGGCGAGGCGCTCGTCGCCACCGAGCTGCGTCCCAACGACGACCTGTGGGTCCGCATCGACACGGCGTCCTGGCGGGAGGCCGGCGAGGCGTTGGCGGCGATGGGCTTCGAGTACTTCTGCTACCTCTCGGCGATCGACTGGATGCCCTCGCCGTACGGGCGGGGCGAGGATGACCCGACCGAGCCGCCGCCCGAGCGGACCACGGAGGTCGTTCAAGGCGTCACCGGCGGGGCGACGCGCTTCCAGCTTCTCGCCCGCGTGACCGACACCCGCCGCCACGTCGGCATCACGCTCAAGTCCGACGTGCCCGACGACGATCCGACGATGCCGTCGTGGAGCGCCGTGTACGCCGGCGCCAACTGGCACGAGCGGGAGACCCACGAGATGTTCGGCATCGGCTTCGCCGGGCACCCCGACCTGCGCAACATGTACCTGCCAACGGAGTTCGAGGGTTATCCGTTGCGCAAGGACTTCCCGTTGCTCGCCCGCATGGTCAAGCCTTGGCCGGGGATCGTCGACGTCGAGCCGATGCCCGCCGACGAGGCGGTGCCGACCGAGTCGCCCGACGTCGAGCACGCCGAGACGGACAGCACGGCCGTCGCGGCCGCCGCCGCAGCCGAACCCGACACGAGCGAGCCCGGAGACGCGTCCACATGACGGACCTGTCGGAGCGCCAGCAGCTGTCGTACATCGCCGGGCAGGCCGCCGACGCCCGGCTGAACGTCGAGCTGGAGACCGAGGGCATGACCCTCAACATCGGCCCCCAGCACCCGGCGACGCACGGGACGCTGCGGATCATCGTGCGCCTCGACGGCGAGCAGGTGGTGTGGGCCGAACCGTCGTGCGGCTACATGCACCGCGGCTACGAGAAGCTCACCGAGGTCCGCACGTACCCGCAGGTGACGACGCTCGTCAACCGCATCGACTGGCTCGGCAGCTTCGCCAACGAGGTCCCGTTCATCCTCGCCGCCGAGAAGCTGATGGAGATCGAGGCACCGCCGCGGGCGCAGTGGATCCGCACGATCCTGTTCGAGCTGTCGCGCATCGCCAACATCTCGCTGTTCCTCGGCGACCTCGGCGTGCAGCTCGGCGCGGTCACGCCGGCGTTCTTCGCCTTCCGCGACCGCGAGCACGTGCTCAACCTGATCGAGTCGGTCACCGGCGGCCGCTTCCACCCCAACTTCGACCGCATCGGCGGGCTCAAGGACGACCTGCCCAAGGGCTTCGTCGACGAGACGCGACGGGTGATGCGCAAGATGCGCACGTACTGCGACGAGATCGACGACCTGTTGATCGGCAACGAGATCTTCCAGGCCCGCACCCGCGGCGTCGGCATCATCCCGAAGGACGTGGCGCTGCAGTACGGCCTGTCGGGCGCCAACCTCCGGGCCAGCGGCGTGGACTGGGACCTCCGCCGGGACCAGGTGGTGCCGATGGCCTGGGACGACGTCGACTTCAAGGTCTGGACGCACCCCGACGGTGACAGCTTCGCCCGCTGCTGGGTGCGCCTGCAGGAGACTCGGGAGGCGACCAAGATCGTCGACCAGCTGCTCGACGGCCTGCCGGCCGGTCCGGTGATGGCCAAGGTGCCGCGCATCATCAAGGTGCCGGCGGGCGAGGCGTGGGTGTCGACCGAGAACCCGCTCGGCGAGATGGGCTACTACGTCGTCTCGAAGGGCGACCTCGGCCCGTTCCGGGTCAAGATCCGCTCGGCCAGCTTCAACAACATCTCCGTCGCCCCGTGGGTCCTGCGCGGCGTCTACGTCCCCGACGTCATCACGATCCTCGCCAGCCTGTACTTCATCCTCGGGGACATCGACCGGTGAGTGTGGCCATCGAGATCCCGTACTGGGGGCAGTCGCTCTTGCGGGTGCTGGGCGGGATCGTCGCCGTGCTGCTGCCGGCGGGGACGATCGTCTACGTCTTCCTCTTCAAGATGATGTCGTTCATGCAGAGCCGGCTGGGCCCGATGGAGGCCGGCCCGTACGGCTCGATGCAGCTGTTTGCCGAGGTCGGCAAGTGGATGCAGAAGGAGGACACGGCGCCGGCGGCCGCCGACCACCGCATCTTCAAGATGGCGCCGCTGATCGTGCTGCTGTCGACGTTTCTGCTCGTGGCCGTCGTGCCGTTCGGTCCCGACGCCTGGCTGACCAACTTCGAGACGGGCGTCTTCTACGGCCTCGCCGTTTCGTCGATCAGCGTGCTCGGCATCCTCGTCGCCGGCTGGTCGAGCGCCAACAAGTACTCGCTGCTCGGCGGGTTGCGGGCCGCCGGCCAGCTCATCGCCTACGAGCTGCCGCTGGTGCTGGCGGCCATCGGCGTCGTCATCCAGGCCGGCAGCATGCGCATGCAGGACATCGTGGTCGCCCAGAACGCCGGCTCGATCTTCGGCTGGGACGGCGTCGGCAACCCGTACCTCCTCACCCAGGGCGTCGGCTTCCTCGTGTTCATGATCGCCGTGCAGGCCGAGCTGACCCAGCCGCCGTTCGACATGCCGATCGCCGAGTCCGAGCTGGTGTCGGGCTACATGACCGAGTACTCCGGCTTCCGCTTCCTCATCTTCTTCATCGCCGAGTTCGCCACCGTCGGCGTGTTCTCCCTGATCGCCTCGGTGCTGTTCCTGGGCGGATGGGGCGTCCCGTTCGCCTGGTTCGGGTGGGAGGGCATCGACGACGTCGACAACTGGATGAACGTGGTCGGCCCGTTGATCATGGTCAACAAGATGCTCGTGCTCAGCTTCCTGATCATGTGGGTGCGGTTCAGCTTCCCCCGCTTCCGTGAGGACCAGCTGCAGCGCTTCGCCTGGAAGGTGCTCATCCCGGTGGCGCTCGCCAACATCGTCGTCACCGCCATCTTGAAGGTCGCGGTGTAGCAGGTGGGAGGACGGGCTCGATGCCGATGAAGCCGAAGATCCCGGGGCTGTTCAAGGGGCTGGGTGTGACGCTGAAGACGCTCGGGCGCACCATCACCCAGGGCGCCGACACGGTGCAGTACCCGCGGGAGAAGGAGGCGCCGCCGACGCGCTCCCGCGGCGTCATCGCCTTGCGCGAGGACAACTGCACGGTATGCATGCTCTGCGCCCGTTCGTGCCCGGACTGGTGCATCTACATCGAGGGCCACAAGACGCTGGCGCCGCCTCGGCGAGCGGGCGGCAAACCCCGCTCGGTCAGCCTGCTCGACCGCTTCGACATCGACTACGCGCTGTGCATGTACTGCGGCATCTGCGTCGAGGTGTGCCCGTTCGACGCGCTGTTCTGGAGCCCCGAGTACGAGTACAGCGAGCCGCGCATCGCCGACCTCCTCCACGACAAGGACAAGCTCGGCGAGTGGATGGAGACGGTGCCAGAAGCGCCAGAGCTGGAGACAGGGGCGCAGAAGAAGTGATCGCGCAAGCCGCTGCTGACTCGATCAACGTGGCCCAGAACGTCGGTTTCGGGATCATCGCGGCCGGCATGATCTTCGCCGCGTTGTGCGTCGTGACGACGAGCAACGTGGTGCACGCGGCGCTGTGGTTGGTGCTGGTGCTGGCCGGCGTCGCCGCGCAGTACATCCTCGCCGCGGCCGAGTTCGTCGCCGTCAGCCAGGTGCTCGTCTACGTCGGCGCCGTGATGGTGCTGTTCCTGTTCGGCATCATGCTGACCCGCGCCCAGATCGGTCCGGAGAAGGGTCTCAACAACCGTGGCTGGGCCGCCGGCATCCCGGTCGCCGTGGTGCTGCTGGGCCTGCTGTCGTGGGCCATCCTCGACGCCTTCGAGGACACGACGCTGCCCGACCGGGGCCCGACCACGACCTCGCGCATCTCCGACGACGTGCTCCACCCGTACCTCGTCCCGTTCCTCGCCATCTCGTTTATCCTCCTCGCCGCTGCCATCGGCGCCATGGTCCTGGCGCGCAAGGACTAGTCGATGGTCTCGTTCGCTCGGAACTCACTCGCTCGACGTCTGCGCAGGCGGCAGATGGTCGCTGGCACTTCCCTCGCCGCATGCGCGGGGCTCCGAGGTGCCGTGTGTTAGCCGTCAACTTTCTGCTGTTGGGGGCGGTGCTGTTCTGCATCGGGGTGTTCGGCGTGCTGGCTCGGCGCAACGCGGTGATGGTGCTGATGTCGGTCGAGCTGATCCTCAACGCCGTCAACCTCAACCTCGTCGCCTTCGCGCTGATGCACGGCAACGTCGACGGGCAGGTGTTCGCCCTCTACGTCATCGCCGTCGCCGCCGCCGAGGTCGGCGTCGGCCTGGCGATGGTGCTGCTCGTCTACCGCAACCGTCGCTCCATCGCCCTCGACGAGCTCAGCGAGATGCACGGGTGAGCGTGCTGGCCGCCGAGGGGACGTGGTTCCTCGAGAACGCCTGGCTGGTCCCGATCATCCCGGGCATCGCCTTCGCCGTCATCATCCTGTTCGGCAAGCGCCTGCCGATGAAGGGGGCCGAGGTCGGCATCGGGTCGATGGCCGCGGCGCTGGTGGTCGCGCTCGGCACGGCCTACCAGTGGATCCAGCGCACCGACGCCACCCACGGGGAGGAGGCCGCCGGTCCGTTACGGGCCGTGGCCGGCTTCGCCAGGAGCATCGCCGCCACCGAAGCCCATGGCGAGCCGTACGTCGAGCCCGTCATCCGCAAGTGGGTGTGGTGGCAGAACGGCGGCTTCGAGTTCGGGCTCGGCGTCCACATCGACGGCCTCGCCGTGATGCTGCTGTTCCTCGTCACGTTCATCTCGCTGCTCGTGCAGATCTTCTCGCTCGAGTACGTGCGCGGCGACCGCCGCTTCACCCACTTCTTCGGCGCCATCACCCTGTTCTCCGCCGGGATGCTCGTGATGGTCCTGGCCGAGAACATGGTCCAGCTCATCCTCGGCTGGGAGATCATGGGCCTCTGCTCGTTCCTCCTGATCGGCCACTGGTGGGAGGATCCGGCCAACAGCCGGGCCGCGCTCAAGGCGTTCTTCACCGTCCGCATCGGCGACGTCGGCCTGCTCGTCGGCACGGCGATCCTCTTCTTCAGCGTCAACCCGTGGGCGCAGGAGAACCTCGGCGAGAGCGGCTTCAGCATCCAGGCCATCTCCGGGTGGGCGCTGTCGGGCGAGGCCGGCCAGCAGGCGCTGCTGTGGTCCTCGGTGGCCCTGTTCATCGCCGCCATCGCCAAGAGCGGCCAGTTCCCGTTGCACACGTGGCTGCCCGACGCGATGGCCGGCCCGACGCCGGTGTCGTCGCTGCTGCACTCGTCGACGATGGTCGTCGGCGGCGTCTACCTCGTCGCCCGGCTCTATCCCGTGTTCTGGGAGGGCTTCGCGATCCCGGACGTCAGCCTCAACGCGATCGTCCTCATCGCCGCCATCACGATCGTCATCTCGGCCGTGCTGGCGTTCGTCCAGAACGACATCAAGAAGGTGCTGGCCTACTCGACGGTCGGCCAGCTCGGCTACATGATGCTCGGCCTCGGCGCCGGCGCGTGGCTCCCCGCCGTGTTCCACATCTTCACCCACGCCTTCTTCAAGTGCTGCCTGTTCCTGTGCGCCGGCTCCGTCAGCCACTCCGGCTCGCACCACAGCTTCGACATGCGCAAGGACATGGGCGGCCTGGCCAGGAAGATGCCGATCACCGCCGCCTGCTGGATCGTGTCGGCGCTGGCGCTGGCCGGCGTGTTCCCGCTGGCCGGGTTCTTCTCCAAGGACGAGATCATCGACAACGTCGGCCACAACGGCTACGAGACGTTCATGTGGATCGCCCTCGGCGGCGCGTTCCTCACCGCCGCGTACACCGTCCGGGCCACGTACCTGACGTTCTTCGGCGAGCCCCGCGGCGCGGCGGCCGGCGTCCACCACGAGGTGCACGCCCAGCACACCGACGACGCCCACGACGTCGACAACGAGCCGGCCCTGGAGCACCCGGTCCCACCGGACGAACAGCCGGCACTCGTGGAACCCGACACGAACGGGCACGGTGGGCACGACGAGCACGCCGGGCCGCGCGAGTCGCCGAAGCTGATCCTCGTGCCGATCTGCATCCTCGCCCTGTTCGCGGGGATCTCCGGGTTCGCCAACGCCACGCCGTTCGGCGAGAGCTGGGAGCGCTTCAAGGAGTACGTCGAACCTCGTTCCATGGAGGTGCTGACCGGGCCGCTCGACGCGCAGGAGGCGGCGGCGGCCGCCGGCGAAGCGGGCGGGGACGAGGCCACCGCTGGGTGCGGCATCACCGGGCCCGAGCAGGGTGGCCAATGCTTCTTCCCGGCGGTCAGCCACGCCGAGTTCGAGTGGAGCAAGGCCGCCCTCTCCATCGTCGTCGTGGCTGCCGGGCTGCTGTCGAGCTGGGTCGTCTGCGCGGCGCTCTACACGAAGCGGGACCGGCGCCTGGTCGGGCTGACGCAGCGGCTGCGGCCGGCCCGCGCCGCCTACGCCTTCGTCTCCAACAAGTACTACCTCGACGTCCTCTACGAGCAGGTCGTCGTCAGGGCGATCGCTCACCCGATCGCCCGGGCCGGGTATTGGATCAACCAGAACGTCATCGACGGTGTGGTCAACACCGCCGGCGCCACCGGCAAGCACCTCGGCGGCTTCTTCTACCGCAATGTCGACCAGCGGATCGTCGACGGCGCGGTCAACGGATCGGGCGCCGTGGCGTCCGGCACGGGCAGCGTCCTGCGCCCGATCCAGTCCGGACGGGTCAACCAGTAC
This sequence comes from Acidimicrobiia bacterium, assembly GCA_013811855.1. Lineage (GTDB taxonomy): Bacteria > Actinomycetota > Acidimicrobiia > Acidimicrobiales > Ilumatobacteraceae > JALZMG01. The sequence goes on along the minus strand of JACCUL010000187.1, from coordinate 1,109 downwards.
GGTGCGCTCCTCTTCGGGGCCGCCGCCGTCGCCGCCGTCGTGCTCGTCCTCGTCAACGTGTAGCCCCGCCAGGAGTCAGACGACATGCCAACGATCAGTGATCAGAACTGGCTACTGAGCGTCGGCACGTTCCTGCCGCTCGCCGGCGTCGCCGTGATGATGTTCATCCCGCGGGGCGAGGTGCTGACGCACAAGCGCATCGCCCTCGTCACGGCGCTGGCGACGCTCGGTGTCGCCATCTACACGCTGACCCAGTTCGACTACGACCAGTCCGAGAAGCTGCAGTTCTTCGTCGAGACGTCGTGGATCGACGCCGTGCGGTCGAACTTCGCGATGGGGCTCGACGGCATCAGCCTGCCGCTCTACGTGCTCTCGTCGTTCATCACGCTCGTGGTGATCATCTACACGTTCGACGACGAACCCGAGGCCGGGAACGTCAAGGCGTTCCTGATCCTCATGCTCGTCCTGCAGGTCGGCATGGCCGGCACGTTCGTGGCCCAGGACCTGATCCTGTTCTTCGTCTTCTTCGAGATCGTGCTCCTGCCGATGTACTTCCTCATCGGCGTGTGGGGTGGCGAGGAGCGCCAGTACGCCTCGCTGAAGTTCTTCCTCTACACGATGTTCGGGTCGGCGCTGATGCTCGTCGCGTTCCTGGCCATGTTCGTCGTGACCGACGGCAACAGCGACCCCGACGGCAGCTTCAGCTTCTCGTGGTTCCTGGAGCACGGACCCGACATCTCGCGCACCGCGCAGATCTGGATCTTCGCCGGCATGTTCGTCGGGTTCGCCGTCAAGGTGCCGATGTTCCCGTTCCACACGTGGCTGCCCGATGCCCACACCCAGGCCCCGACCCAGGGTTCGGTCATCCTGGCCGCCATCCTCCTGAAGCTCGGCACGTACGGCTTCGTGCGCATCGCCATCCCGTTCCTGCCCGAGGGGGCCAAGGCGTGGGCACCCGTCATCGGCATCCTCGCCGTGGTCGGCATCCTCTACGGCGCGCTGTGCTGCCTGGCCCAGACCGACATGAAGCGGCTCATCGCCTTCTCGTCCGTGGCCCACATGGGCTTCGTCATGCTCGGCATCTCCACGCTGACGACGTTCGGCATCAA
>JACCUL010000143.1 GCA_013811855.1 Acidimicrobiia bacterium | reverse complement strand
GGCGTCGGCCGCAGTGGCTTGGGCGCGTGGGCCCCGGCGGGCACCTCGACGCCGAACAGCGCGGCGATCTGCGGCAGCAGGGGACCGAGCCGGCGGACGGTCGCCGTGAGCTCGTCGCTGCGGCTTTCCGGCGCCGTCGTCGGCCTGACCAGCGAGCGGACGGGTGAAAAGGCGGCGGCCTCGAGCACCGCCGACCACCGGTCCGGGAGATCGCCGGGCTGCAGGGAGGCGACCGTCGCCTCGGCGAGTCGCGTCGCCAGAGCCGGTGGGAACACGACCCCCGCCTTCGGGGGCGACGACGACAGGCGCAGCGCCCGCACGATCCGTCCGACCTCCAGCGCGGCTTCGACGTCGCCGAGCCAGAGCACCTGCTCCTCCTCCTGCTTCGTCGTCAGCGCCGTCTTGAGCGCCGCGGCCAGCTCCCTGGTCACCTCGTCGCGGGCCACGACCGGATCGTCGGCCTGGGCGACGACGCTGCGCAGGTCGCGCAGGTCGAGGTGTTCGAGCTGCCGCTGGGCGGCCTCGGCCCGATCGAGCCAGTCGGCGACCCGCAGGCGGGGGATCAGGTCCTCGGCCATGCGCAGCACGGCGCCCTCGGGCATCTCCGGCTTGCCCTCCGCCTTCATTCGGGCGTTGTCCTCACGCACGCGCTGGCGCACGGCCGGCAGTCCCTGGAGCGCCAGCTCGGCGATCGGTCGCTGCTCCTCCGGGAGCGCAGCCAGCACCTCGGCGCGGTGTTGCTTGCCCGGCCGCAGGCGCTTGGGCTTGGGCCGCTGGGGCACTTCCGGCGGCGGCGTGAAGTGCGGACGGTGGCGCCGGCGGTCCTCGCCGTGTCGCTCGCGCCGGTCGCCCTCTGGCCGCTCCGCACGAACCTCCCGGGCATCCGGTCGATCACCTTGAGGCCGGTCGCCCGGTCGGCGGTCGCCATCCCGGCGCGACCGATCGCCGTCGCGACGGTCGCGACTCGGTGGACCTCCACGCCGCGGCTCGCCGGTGCGGTCCGACGGCGGCCGGTCACGACGGGGCTTGCGGTCGCGACGGTCGCCGCCTCCGCTTGCGCCGCCAAGGGCCTGCTGTTGGATCACCGGCTCGAACGTCTCGGACGACGGCAGCAGCTCCAGCCGGTCGGAGCGCCCAGTCTTCCCCTTGCCCGCGACCACGGACAGGACGTGGATGCCCTCGACGTCCTGCTCGGTCTCGACGCGCAGCTGATCGCCGACCGACGCGCTCGCCGGCAGGATCGTGCCGTCGAGCACGCCACGCGGCTCCCGGGCGCCGGCCGCCCGCCAGGTCCACGAGCCGTCGGGGCGCGAGCTGGTCAGCTCGATCTCGATCCGCGTCGGCATGGCCGGCCACGCTAACCCCTGCTCGGCGGCCGTCCCACCGCCGATCTCGCAGTGTCGGACCGGTACCGTCGGCGTCCGTGCCCATCTACGCACTCGGCGCGCAGGTGCCGGAGATCGACGCCGCGGCGTACGTCCATCCCGATGCCGTAATCATCGGTTCGGTGCGCATCGGGCCGCAGAGCTCCGTGTGGCCGGGCGCCGTGCTGCGCGGCGACGACGGCGAGATCCGCATCGGGGCGCGCACGAGCGTCCAGGACGGATCGGTGCTCCACACGACCCCGGACGACCCCACCGTCGTCGGCGACGAGTGCGTGATCGGCCACATCGTCCACCTCGAGGCGTGCACCGTGCACGACCGGGCGATGATCGCCAACGGTGCCATCGTGCTGCACCGCGTCGTCGTCGGCACGGGCGCCGTCGTCGGCGCCAACGCCGTCGTACTGTCCGACACCGACGTCCCACCCGGCGCGCTTGCCGTCGGCGCGCCCGCGGTCGTCAAGCCGGGACGGGCCCGGATGGAGGACATCCTGCGCGGCGTCGAGACGTACGTCGCTCGGGCCGCCCGCTTCGCCGCCGACCTCCGGCGGATCGAGTGACCCTGGCGTTCGTCCTCACGGTGCCGGCCAGCGAGGCCGAGCTGGCCAGCGACGCGCTGTGGACGCTCGGCGTGGCGGCGGTCGAGGAGCGCACCGCGCCGGAGCACGGAGACCATGCCGGTCTCGAGGACCACTTCGTCGAGCTGTGGACCTCGCTCGGCACCGATGTCGGGGCGGTCGCCCGTGCCGCCGAGTCGTTCTCGTCGCGTTGGCGTTGGCGGACCGTGGAGGTCGATCCGACCGTCGTCGAGAGCTGGCGATCGCACGCCGTGCCGTCATGGGTCGACCGCGAGCTCGTGATCGTGCCGGCGTGGCGATCCGTCGACGTGCCCGGCAGCGTGGTGCGCGTCGACATCGACCCCGGCGCGGCGTTCGGGCTCGGCGATCACCCGACGACCGTGCTCTCCCTACGCCTGCTCAAGGAGGTGTGGTGGCCCGGGGCAACCGTGCTCGACGTCGGCTGCGGCAGCGGCGTCCTCGGCATCGTCGCGGCGCGGTTCGGCTCGCCGTACGTCGAGGCGATCGACATCTCGGTCGCCGCCATCGAGGCGACGACAGCCAACGCCGAGCGCAACGACGTCGCCGGCGTGGTGACGGCGAGCACGCGACCGCTGGCCGACGTCACCGAGCCGTTCGACATCGTCGTCGCCAACCTTCTCGCCCCCGTCGTCGTCGACCTGGCGACGGACCTCCGTCGCGTCGTCGCCCCGTCCGGTGCGTTGATCGTCAGCGGCGTGCTGTCCGAGCGCCACGACCATGTCGTGGAGGCGCTATCGCCGATGCGTGTCGTGCGGACGATGACGCGCGAGAGCTGGGCCGCGCTCCTGGCCCGCCACTGATCACGAACTCCAGAAGTCTTCGACGTGATCGGGGTCGGAGAGGAAGACCTGCCCGTCGGCAACCCTCCCGTCGACGAAGCGGAACGCATAACAGTTCTCGGTGTCGAGCCGCTTGGCGCCTCGTCGGGCGGTGACCCGGGCGCGGGCGATGAGGTTCTCGTCGTCGGCGAGCACGGCCACGGGCACGAGCTCGATGGTCGCCGCGGATTCATCCCGCAGGCGAGTGAGGGCCTCGACGAAGCCGTCGACGCCACGGAACTCTCCGGCGACGCTGGACCGACCGGGGATCCGGTAGATGAAGTCTGGGCGCACATACTCGGCGATCGCCATCAGGTCGTTGCGATTGAAGGCGTCGATGGCGGCGACGTACGTGAGCACGTTGGGGTGCAGTTCGGACACGTCGACGGCTCGTCCCGCTACAGGAACGTGAGGTCGACGTCCTGGCCGGCGAGCACCGCACCGGCCTTGGTGTAGGTGTCTCGCTTCACACCGAAGTGCTGGGTGAGCGCGTGGATGTCGCGGAGGCGGCGCTGCAGCGGGTTGCTCGAGTACATCGCCGTGCCGCCACCGGCGGTGTAGGCCATGTCGACGATCGCCGCGGCGGTCCGCGCCACCCAGGTGTTCGTCCCGCGTATCCGGGCCCGGTGCGCGGGGGTGAACGGCGCGCCGGCCACGGCCGTTTCCCACGCGGTCGCGGCGTCCCCGTACAGCAGTGCCCGGGCCGCTCGTAGCCGGGTGTCGGCCTCGCCGAACTCGTGTTGGAACAGGGGGTTCGACGCCAAGGTGCCGTCACCGAACGCCGGCACCTTGCCGGTGGCGAGCGTCTGGATCTCGGCGAGTGCGCCGTCGGCGATGCCGAGGGCCACCGTGGCGATGTTGAACGTGGAGAACGACAGCTCCGGGATCCGGAACAGCGGGACGTCGATGCAGGACTCGCCGAACAACGAGAACGTGTGACCGTCCTCCACGTAGACGTCGTTGGCGACGAAGTCGTGGCTCCCGGTGCCGCACAAGCCCGACACCGACCAGGTGTCCTTGATGTCGACCTGGTCCGGGCGCAGCACCATCATGCGCACGGGCGGCATGCGGCCGTCGTCGACGACACAGTGGGCGATGAACCAGTGGCAGTGCTGGCAGCCGCTGGCGAACGACCACTGGCCGGTGACCATGAACCCGCCGTCGACCGGGGTGGCGACGCCCGTCGGGTTGAAGGCGCCAGCGAGGATGACGTCGGGGCCGTCGGTATACACCGCGTCGAACGTGTCGCGCGGCAGCTTCCCGAGCGGCACGGGCGCGAGGGACCCGATCATGACGGTCCACCCGACCGAACCGTCGGCGCGTGCCAGCTCCTCGAGCACCTGCATCTGCGTCGGCAGATCGAGCTCGGTGCCCCCGTGGCTGGAGGGCACCAGCATGCGAAAGCAGCCGGCCGTCGTCAGCTCGTCCACGAGGTCGAGCGGCAGACGCCGCTGGCGTTCGATCTCCTCGCGGCGGGCCGCGATGCCGGGCGCCAGCACGCTGACCGCCCGGACGATCTCGTTCGTCTCCATCGTCTCCATCGTCATGGCCGTCCTCCATCGTTCGAACGTTGCACTTCCGGGTCGGGCGGGTCCGGGCGGATCATGGGCGCCTCGGCGGCGTGCCTGGCCCGCAACTCCTCGTCCCACTCGCCGCTGCAGTAGCCGACGACGTCGGTGATCCGTCCGTCGTGGACCTCGCACAGCCACAGACGCCGGGCCGACAAGGTGCGGCCATCGACCTCGCCGCGCTCCTCGTGCTCGGTCACGAACCCCGACGACGTCGGAGTGGTCCGCAGGATGCGGATCTTGACAGGGCCTTCAGCGAGCTTCTTGAGCTGCGCCTCCCACGCCTCGGGCCCCTGCAGCTGGAATCGCCACACGGGCATGTTCAGGTCGAAGAAGACGTCGGGGGCGAACAGGTCGTCACCCGCATCGAGGGTCTCGAAGACGTCGTTGAACCGCGCGCTCAGACGATGCGCCGTCGCATCGTCGATCGGGGTCGCCACCTGTGATGTCGCCACTCGTCCGCTCCTTCGTCGTGGTCGGCGCAGTGACCGACGATGGCGACGGTAAAGGAACGACCCGGAGGCGCACATCGCCTGGAGGTGCCATTCGGGCCGGGCCAGTCGTGGTGAATTCGGACCACGCGGCCGTCAGACGAGCCCATGCTGGAACGCGAAGGCGCTCGCCGCGGTGCGCGATGACACGTCGAGCTTGGTGAAGATGTTCTGGACGTGGCGGGCGACGGTGTGCTCGCTGATGAACAGCTCGGCGGCGATCTGCCGGTTGGTCTTCCCCGTGGCGACGAGGGCGAGCACCTGCGCCTCGCGCTCCGTCAAGCCGCCGGCGATGTCGGGCGCAGCCGTGCCGGCCAGGTGCTCCAGCCGCCCGAGCTCAGCTGCCGCACCCAGCTGCGCGAAGACGCATCGCGCCGCCTCCAGCTCCATCTCCGCGGTGTCGTCGTCGCCGAGCGCCCGGCAGGCCAGCCCGACCAGGACCCGCACGCGCGCCGCTTCGTACGGCGCCTCGACCTCGCGCCAGGCCGTCCACGCTCGTCGGAGCACGACGAGTGCGGCGCCGGGATCCCCTTCGGCGAGGAGGACGGCCCCGGCGGCGTGGGCGGACACGGCCCTCATCCACGGCGCGTCGAGGCCGCCGGCGATCTCGGTGAGCTCGTCCGCGGCGGCGCGGGCCGCCGGAACATCACCGGCGACGAGCATGATCTCGGCGAACGCCGCCAGCACCTTCGATCGGGTCACACGATCCTGGGCGTCGTCCAGCACGACGCGGATGGCCGTCGCCGCGGCTTCGACGTGACCCTGGGCCAGGCGCAGCAGCGCCAGGCCGGGCTGTGGCGTCCGTCCCCCCTCGGTGGCTTGGCGGTATGCGTCCTCGGCCATGGTGACGTCGCCCTGCAGCCGGTGGAGCTCGGCCTGCTGGTACCAGGCGGCGCCGATCGCCGGCTGGCCAGTGGGTCGGGACAGCCGATCGCGGGCCCGCCGCGCTTCTTCCAGCGCATCTGACCATGCGCCGTGCAGCTGCATGATCTCGGTTCGGTGCACCAGGCACTGCCCTCGGTACAGCACCAGCTCCGGCTGGGACGCACACCAGTCGCTGAGCGCCGCCGTCCACTGCTGGGCCCGGCGAAGATCGAAGATCTCGTGGCACGCCTCGATCACGCTGCAGTAGACGTCGCCAGCCAGGATCGCCGACACCTCACCGGCCGTCACCGCGACCATCGCCTCATCGAGCAGGCCCATGCCCTTGGCGGTCTCGCCGAGGTAGATCAGCGTTCGGCCCTGGCCCTGCCGGCCGAGCGTCACCAGGTCGACGTCACCGAAGCGGACGCCGATGGCGGTGGACTGGTCGAAACCGGCGTACGCCGCCGCCCATTCACCGGCGAAGACGCAACCCATCGCACCCAGGAACCGCAGGTACCCCACTTCGACGCAGTCCAGCTGCTCCTCGTCGACCAGGCGTTGCGCCCGCGCCACCCAACCGCCGCCCCGCGCCGCCTGCCCGCGGTGGAACAGCTCGAAGGCCAACCAGAACGCGCAACGGGCGGCGCCCGCCGCGTCGCCCCGAAGCAGGCAGGCGCGATGGGCGCGCGTCCACAGCTTGGCGCTGTCGTCGTCTCGACCGAGCAGGTGGGCGGCCATCGCCAAGCGCTCGAGGTCCTCGACGTCGAGCGACGCCTCCCGATCGGCGGTCGACAACCGGTCGTAGGCGTCACCCCACGCCTGGCGGCGAAAGGCGTCCCGGCCCAGTCCCAGCGCTTCTTCCACCCAGATCAGCTGGCGCGGGCGCGGACGCCGATCGGGGCGATCAGGCGGAAGCCGGCGGCATGGCGCTCGTCCTCGCTCTCGCCGCCCCAGAAGCCGTACTCGTGGTTGCGGCGGGCATAGGTCTGGCACGGGGCCTGGACGGTGCAGGATCCGCACACCTGGCGGGCCGTGGCCTCCCGGCGCTCGCGGGCCTGAGGGCGCTCGGCCGACGTCGGGAAGAACAGGTGGGTCAACCCCCGGCACGCACCGGCGTTCATCCAGTCGTTGTCGGCCGACTCGCGACCGACGAGCTCGACAGCAGCCATCCGAGGAACCCCCTGCGCGTCGGTCGTCAAGCGACGATCGTACGAAACAAGTAACCGAACGGTCAATTCTCGCCCGACGTGCCATCGGACACGGCGGCGCGAACCCCGGCGGCGAATTGCCCGACGTCGTGCGGGGTCGTGTCCCACGCCGTCATCCAGCGCACCTGGCGCCGCGCCGGTTCCCAGTCGTAGAAGAACGTCCAGTCGCGCAACGGCTCGATGAGTGCGGCGTCGAGCGCCGGGAAGAGGCTGTTGACCTGGGGCGGGGCACCGTGGTCGACACCGTCGAGACCGCTCGTGGCGGCGTACAGGTCCGTCGCCATCGCGTTGGCGTGGCCGGCGAGCTGGAGCCACAAGTCGTCCGTCAAGAGAGCGAGGAACTGGGCCGCGACGAAGCGCATCTTCGACGCCAACTGGTTGACCTGCTTGCGCAGGTACATCGCCCGACGGGCCAGCTCGGGCCGGAGGTAGACCACCGCTTCGCCGCCGAGCAGGCCGTTCTTCGTGCCCCCGAAGCAGAGGACATCGACACCGGCGTCAATGGTGAACGAGCGCAAGGTCGCGACATCGCCGCCGAGCGCGGCGGCGGCGTTGGCGATCCGAGCACCGTCCATGTGCACCGTCATGCCGAGCCGGTGGGCGGTGTCGCAGAGGTCGGCGACTTCGTCGGCCGTGTACACCGTGCCGAGCTCGGTGCTCTGGGTGATCGAGACGACAGCCGGCTGAGCGTGGTGGGGCACGCCGAGGTAGTGGGCGAGCTCGTCGATCTGTTCGGGCCGTAGCTTGCCGTCGGGCGCCGGCAGGTCGATCAGCTTGGTGCCGAGGATGCGTTCGGGTGCGCCGGTCTCGTCGACGTTGATGTGCGCGTTGGCGCTGCAGACGACGGCGTCGACCGGCCCGAGCAACGAACCGAGGGCCAGGATGTTGGCGCCGGTGCCGGTCACCGTGAGGAGCGTCGTGACGTCGCCGAGCAGGTCCCGGAAAGCGTCCTCGCACTCGCTCGTCCACCGATCGGCGCCGTAGGCGAGGGCCGAACCGACGTTGGCCGCGGCGACGGCCTCGAGCACCGCCGGATGGGCGCCGGCGGCGTTGTCGCTGGCGAAGGAACGATCGGGGCTCGGGGGCCAGTCCATCGCTCCAGTATGCGCTCGGTACTGTCGGGGGTCATGCCGGAGATGGAGGTCACCGAACGCGTCCGCGCCGCGGGACCTCACCTCACGGCGGCCGAACGCCGGGTCGCCCAGATCGTGCTGTCCCGGCCGCAACTCGTCGGGTTCGGCACCGTCGCCGACCTGGCCGCAGCGTCCGACGCCGGCGCCGCCACCGTCGTGCGGCTCGCCGCCAAGCTCGGCTTCGACGGGTTCAGCGCGTTGCAGGCGTCGGTGCAGGACGACCTGGCCCGCCAGCTCCGCCCGGCCGCCGAACGGATCCGCGAGGTCGGCGGCGACCATCCGATCGAGCGGCACCGCTCGGCCGAGCTGTCGAACGTGCAGGCGACGCTCGACGCCGTCCGCGGCGAGTCGCTCGACGCCGTCGTCGACCTCCTGGCCGACCTGGCCCGTCCGGTCGTCGTGCTCGCCGGCGAGGCCGAGCGGGGGGTCGCCCTGCAGTTCGCCAACGAGCTGGCGGCGCTGCGGCCCGACGTGACGATGGTCGAGGGCAGCGCGGTGGCCGTGGGCCGCCAACTGGCGCTCAGCATGCCGCACTCGACGTTGCTGGTCGTCGATCTGCGGCGGTACGAGCGGTGGGTCCTCGACGCCGCAGAGCAGGGGAGGGGAGCGGGGCACACGGTCGTGGCCCTCTCCGACGGCCTGCTCTCGCCGCTGGCCATGAAGGCCGACCACTCGTTCGTCATCGCCGCCGGATCCGTCTCGCCGTTCGACAGCCACGTCGGCACCCTGGCCCTGCTCGACCTGCTCGTGGCCACGACGGCGGAGCGGCTGCGCACGACGGCGGCCGACCGTCTCCAGAGGGTCGAGGCGGCGTGGGCGGCCGCCACGGCGCTCACCGACGGCTGACGGATCGTTCCATGGGGCAGACTTTCGTCATGACGCAATTCGGGCGGTGCCGGTGGTGTCGGCGGGCGCTGCCCGAGCGGACCGGACGCGGCCGGCCGCGGGTGTACTGCTCGCCGCGCTGTCGCCAGTGGGACTGGGTGGCCCGGCAGCGGGCCCGCGAGCTCGAGCTCAGCGAGG
>JACCUL010000130.1 GCA_013811855.1 Acidimicrobiia bacterium | reverse complement strand
GGCCAAGGTCCGCTTCTGCCAGCGCTGCTTCAACGTCACCGACGAGGAGCTGTGCACGTTCTGTCGCGATGACCGGCGGGACCACCGGGTCGTGTGCGTCGTCGAGGAGTCGCGCGACATCGTCGCTGTCGAACGGACCGGCGAGTTCAACGGCCGCTACCACGTGCTGCTCGGTGCGATGAGCCCGCTCGAGGGCATCGGGCCCGAGCATCTGAAGATCCGCGAGCTGCTGACCCGCCTCGAGCCCGAAGGCATCGAGGAAGTCATCATCTGTACCAACCCCAACACCGAGGGTGAGGTCACGGCGATGTACCTGGCCCGCCAGCTCCGCCCCCTCGGCTTGCGGGTCACGCGGCTGGCCAGCGGCCTCCCGGTGGGTGGCGACCTGGAGTATGCCGACGAGCTGACCCTCGGCCGCGCCCTGGAGGGCCGCCGCGAGGTCCCGTCCGACGCCTGAGGGTCGCGTTGGTCACCGATCGTGCTTTGGTCACCGAATATGTGGTCAGGGCAACACTTTCGGTGACCAAGCTGTTCAGACCCGACCGACTCGCCGAAAAGGTGATCTGGGGCACCATCTCCAAACCGGTAGCGGGCGGACGGGCCGGTTCGGTCGATGGTGCCCCAGATCGAGAATCGGAGGCGGGAGGGAGTCCGACGTCCGATTCCGTATGTGTCAATCACGTTACAGCCGGGTGGTGGTCCCGTCAACTTGACCGGACCAACATCCGACCGTTGATCAATCGACCCGCACGTTCTAGCGCGTGATGCGGCGCGATGCGCGGCACGGGACGGAAACGCCCGTCGGGTTCAGCCGACGCGCACGACGATCGCGTCGCCCTGGCCGCCTCCACCGCAGAGCGCCGCGGCACCGACGCCGCCGCCGCGACGACGCAGCTCGTGCAGGAGTGTCAGCGCCAGTCGATTTCCGCTCATGCCGATCGGGTGCCCGAGCGCGATGGCGCCGCCGTTGACGTTGACGACCTCGGCGCCGATGCCGAGATCGTCCATCGATGCCAGACCGACGGCGGCGAACGCCTCGTTGATCTCGAACAGGTCGACGTCGCCGACGGCCATCCCGGCCCGGTCGAGAGCCTTCGTGACGGCACCGCTCGGCTGGTGCAGCAACGAGGCCGAGTCGGGTCCGGCGACCATCCCGTACGAGACGACCTCGCCGAGCGGATCGACGCCGCGATGCTCCACGGCCCGCGACGACATCATCACCACCGCGCTGGCGCCGTCGCTGAGCTGGCTGGCGTTGCCGGCCGTGACCGTGCCGTCGGCGTCGAACGCCGGCCGCAGCCCGCCGAGGCTCTCGGCGGTCGTGCCGGGCCGCACCCCCTCGTCGTGCTCGACCAAGATTGGCTCGCCCTTGCGCTGGGCGATGGTCACGGGGACGATCTCGTCGGTCAGGCGGCCGTCCTTGATGGCGTTGGCCGCCCGCTCGTGCGACACGGCGGCGAACTCGTCCTGGGCAGCGCGGCTGATGCCGCCGCCGGCGTAACGCTCGGTCCCGAGCCCCATCAGGCAGGCGTCGAACGCGCACCACAGGCCATCGGCGATGATGGCGTCGCGCAGCTCGGTGTTGCCGTAGCGGAACCCGCCGCGGGCGCCGTCGGCGAGGTACGGCGCGTTGGTCATCGACTCCATGCCCCCGGCGACGACGATGTCCGCCTCCCCGGCGGCGATCATCTGGTCGGCGAGGTAGATGGCGTTGAGGCCCGACAGGCAGACCTTGTTGACGTTGACCGACGGGACGCGCATCGGGATGCCGGCCTTGACGGCCGCTTGGCGGCTGGGCACCTGACCCTGGCCGGCCGTCAGCACCTGCCCGACGATGACGTGCTCGACCTCGTCGGGCGCCACGCCGGCGCGTTCCAGTGCCGCGGCGATGGCGAGGCCACCGAGATCGGCGGCGGAGAGGGAGCCGAGGGCGCCGGACATCTTCCCGATGGGCGTCCTGGCCCCGGCGGCGATGTGGGAACCGGGCATGTGCGCCACGGTACTCCGACGTTTCGGAGCCGATCCTACCGACCGGTAACGTCGCTGGATGCAGGAGATCCTGGCGGCGATCCAGGGCGGTGCCCGCGGTGACGAGCTCGCCGCCCTGACGATCCCCGACCACTTCCGCGCCGCTTTCGTCCGCCGCGAGGACGCCGGGATGTTCGCCGGTGTGACGTCGGCCGAGAAGGATCCGGCGGCCAGTGTTCACATCGGCGACGTGGCCACCCCGGAGCTGGCGCCGGACGAGGCGTACGTCGCCGTGATGGCGTCGAGCATCAACTTCAACACCGTCTGGACGTCGATCTTCGAGCCGCTGCCGACGTTCGGGTTCCTCGACCGCTACGCCCGCGAGAGCACGTGGGCGGCCCGCCACGCCCTGCCGTACCACGTCATCGGGTCCGACGGCGCCGGAGTCGTGCTGCGCGTCGGCTCAGCGGTGCGCAACTGGCGCCCGGGCGACCGGGTGACGATCCACTGCAACTCCGTCGACGACCAGGACCCGACGGCGCACGACGATTCGATGCTCGCCGCCAACCAGCGCATCTGGGGGTTCGAGACGAACTTCGGCGGGCTGGCCGACCTGACCGTCGTCAAGGCCAACCAGCTGATGCCCAAGCCGGCCCACCTGTCGTGGGAGGAGGCGGCGGTCAACGCGCTGTGCAACTCGACGAGCTACCGGATGCTGGTCGGCCGGCACGGGGCGCGCATGAAGCAGGGCGACGTCGTGCTCGTCTGGGGCGCCACCGGTGGCATCGGCGGGTACGCCGTGCAGTACGTGCTCAACGGCGGGGGCACGCCCGTCGCCGTGGTGTCCTCGCCGGAGAGGGCGGCGTTGCTCGACGCGCTCGGCGTCGAGGCCGTGATCGACCGCGCGGCCGAGGGCTACCGGTTCTGGTCCGACGCCACGACACAGGACGAGTCGGAGTGGCGCCGCTTCGGCAAGCGGGTGCGCGAGCTGGTCGGCGACGATCCAGACATCGTCTTCGAGCACCCCGGTCGCCAGACCATGGGGGCGTCGATTTTCGCCTGCAAGCGCGGCGGCACCGTGGTCACGTGCGCGGCGACGTCGGGCTACATGGTCGAGTTCGACAACCGCCACTTCTGGATGAAGCTGAAACGGCTGATCGCCAGTCACTTCGCCAACTACGCCGAGGCGTACGCGGCGAACCGTCTCGTGGCGCAGGGACGCATCCAGCCGCTGCTCTCGGCCGTGTACCCGCTGACCGAGGTGGGCGTGGCTGCCCGCTCCGTCCACCGCAACGAGCACGAGGGCAAGATCGGGGTGCTGTGCCTCGCGCCGGAGGAGGGGCTCGGCATCGACGACCCCGAGCGCAGGGCCGAGATCGGCGAGGAGCGCATCACGCTGTTCCGCCGTCACGGCGGTTGAGATCCGGATCGGCGTGCGACACTGACGGCCATGCTGTTGACGGAGATCGACCACGTCGCCATCGCCGTGCGCGACCTAGAAGCGGCCATCGACTACTACGAGCGGGCGTTCGGGGCGACAGTCGACCATCGCGAGACGGTCGAGTCCGACGGGGTCGAGGAAGCGCTGCTGAAGGTGGCGGAGAGCTACGTGCAGCTGCTGACCCCGGTCCGCGACGACTCGCCGGTCGCCAAGGCCATCGAGAAGCGCGGCGAGGGGCTGCACCACATCGCCTTCCGCGTCGACGACTGCGCGGCGGCGCTGCAGGCGATGGTCGCCGCCGGGGCCACGCCGATCGACGCCACGCCCCGTCCCGGGAGCCGGGGCACCACTGTGGCGTTCGTCCACCCGAAGGGCAGCTTCGGAACCCTCATCGAGCTCGTGCAGGAGTGAGCGCAGCGACGGCGACCGTGAGCGCAGCGACGGGGACTGTGGTCGCCGCGCCGCCCGCCGCCGTCCTGTGGGACATGGACGGCACGCTCGTCGACACCGAGCCGTACTGGATGGCGTGCGAGCACGAGCTCGTGACGAGCCACGGCGGGACATGGACGCAGGAGGACGCCCACTCGATCGTCGGCTTCGACCTGCTCGACGCGGCCGCCGTCATCCGGTCGCGTGGTGGCGTCGACATGGAGCCGACGGCGATCGTCGAGCACCTGCTGGACGGCGTGATCGCTCGGGTGCGGGAGCGGATGCCGTGGCGACCGGGCGCCCGTCGTCTGCTGCACGAGCTGCGCCAGCTCGACGTGCCCTGTGCGCTCGTCACGATGTCGTGGACCCGCCTGGTGGACGCCGTGGTCGAGCAACTCGATCCGGGCACGTTCGAGGCCGTCGTCACCGGCGACGCCGTGGCCAACGGCAAGCCGCACCCCGAGCCGTACCTGACGGCGGCGGCGCGCCTCGGCGTGGCGCCGACCGACTGCGTGGCGATCGAGGACTCCCCGACCGGCGTGGCGTCGGCGTCCGCCGCCGGCTGCGTCGTGCTGGCCGTGCCCAACCTCGTCGGGATCGACCGCCGCCCCGGTGTCGTCCTCATGCCGTCGTTGCGCAAGGTGCACCCCGACGACCTCGGCACGCTGATCGCGTCCACACCGCTCGTTGCGCCCCCGGCGGAGGATGCGCCCACCCCGGCACGCGGATCGCGGGCCGCGGCCCGTCGCCGGGCCACGATCGGCGGCC
>JACCUL010000126.1 GCA_013811855.1 Acidimicrobiia bacterium | reverse complement strand
GCCACGGCGCCGCCGCTCAGGCGGTCGGCGTCCCCTCGACGCCTACGGTGGGCCCCGAGGGGTCGGCCGCGTTGCCCGCGTCCACGTCGCGCGAGAAGCGGGCCTGGAGGAAGTCGACGCGGACGTTGATCGCGTGTTTCAGGATGTACGGCAAGACGAGCAGGAAGAGCGCCCCGAACAGCATCCACTGCAGCTCGATGTAGCGGTTCGACGTCAACGAGCGGTTCTGGAAGCGGCCGACGTAGCGCAGGAGGACGTTGACGAAACCGACGACGACGCAGATCGGGACGATCCACTTCGCCAACCAGCCGAGCGCCTCGCTGACGCGGTCGGTCGCGCGCGCGTAGGAGCGCAGTGCCCGGCCCAGCGGACTGGTCCGCCGGACAGTCGTGGCGACCCCCATCGACACGGGTCGGGACGTTAGTGAACCGACAGGCTCAGCTCGACCGGTTCTACGGTCGGGACGCCGACAGCGTGCTCACCAACCACCGGCATCGCCGATCTCAGCGCCGGGCGAGTGGTTCCGCTGACCGGCGGTCTCTCGACGAGATCGCAGCCGTCTCACGGAGGAAGCGACGCCCTGGCGCTCGCCTTCGTGCGCGCCCATTCGGCCGTGACGTCGGCGATCATCGGGCCGCGCCTGATGGAGCAGCTCGACGGGATCCTCGCGGCCGGGGCGCCGACGCTCGACGACGGCGTGCTCGACCGCGTCGACGAGCTCGTGCCACCCGGCACCGACGTCAGCACCGACGATGGTGGCTGGACACCGCCGGCGATCGAGGCCAGCTGGCGCCGCCGGCGCCCTCTCGCCGCGCGGTAGGCGTCGGCGAGTTCACTCGTTGCGGGCCGTCTCTGCACGTCGGGGTTGCCGACGAGGCCCGTGGCCTAGGCGACGCGTTGCGCCTGACCGCCCGACAGCCCGCCCGACCGGCGTCACTCGACCCCGTCGAGACCGAGCCGCGCGATCGATCGGCGCGCCTCCGCCAACGTCGGCGCGCGGCGCACGCTGCGCAGGAGCCGCTCTGGCCCATGGCGTCCAGGATCTCACCGGCGGTCACCGCAACGGTGGCCCCGCGCAGCACCGGTGTCGGCCTGCACGACGAATCGGCGAGTAGCGCGTCGACGAAACCGCCGGTGCTCTTCGGCGGCCACCGCATCATCGCGCTGGCGAAACCTTCCGCCGGGGGTGCAACATCGGAGCAGAGGAGGTGCTAGCTCATGGTAAAGGTCGGAGATCGGATCCGCTTGTCGTCGACGAAGGGGCTCGACCGCGAGGGCGTCGTCACTGCCGTGACCGGGTCACTCGTCCGGGTCCGGTGGCCTTCGGACGACGAGACGACGGTGGTACCGGCGCCGGGCACGCTCACCGTGCTCGGCGGGAGCGAGACGTCGCGGTCGAAGGCCGCCAAGAAGCCGAAGGCCGGCAAGAAGACACCGAAGTAGAACGTCCGGGATCGCATCCGGAGGGGCCGCGAGAAGCTCGACTTTCTCAACCCCCGAGCCGATCAACGCCATGGACTCGCTGAGGTGCTCACGCGGGCGTTCGGTGTCCCCGCAGTGCTCGCTGCGGCCCTGCGACCGGTCGAGGGGATCACCGAGACCTACGTCTACGGATCGTGGACGGCGCGTTCCTCGGCCACGATGGCTCCCGACCGGTGGAGGACATCGATGTGATGGTGCTCGGCGAACCCGACCGAGACCATCTCTACGAACAGATCGACCAGGCTGCGGCACGGCTCGGCCGGCCGGTTCAAGCCAGATTCGCCCCTCGGGTTGGCTCGCCGCCGGTCGGGGCACGTTCCACGACACGGTCGTCAACCCGTGCCGAGGGTGGGGTCACGCCGCGGCCGGGGTGTTTCGAGCCGGAGTCCGGGGAACCGGGCGAACCCGCGGTCGGTAGTCACCCAGGTCGCTCCGTGCTCGATGGCCAGCGCCGCGAGGTAGCAATCCGGCACCAGATTGCCTGTCGCGCGGACGGACGTGCGCAGCTCGGTGAACAACCCCCAGTGGCGCTCCCCCGGAACAAGAGGAAGCACGGCCGGCGAGTCGTAGAGGGCGTCCAGACTCTCGAGGGCACGATCGAGCGGCGTGGGGTCCTTGAAGATGCGGGTGTTGGTGACGATCCGGAGGAAACCGCTGGCGACGATGCCGGCGATGGCGAGCGGCTCGGGTCCACGACGGGCCCGTTCGATCCATTGCTGGACGATGCCGTGGTCGGGTGACTCTGGCCGATGGGCGCACACCAGCACGTTCACGTCAACGCAGCGCATCGAACGGAACGTCGTCGTCCATGAGCTCGCGCGGCCGACTGCTGTCGGACAGATCGACCCCGGGCATCACGCCGCTGCCCCCGTACACGACGAGCGGTGGCACATCACGCGGCCCGACCCGAGGCCGCAGCGCGTCGCGGAGCGCGTCCTCGAGCACTTGACCCACCGAGCGGCCGCTCCGGGCGGCCTGCGCCTTCGCCTCGCGGTACAGCGTGTCGTCGATCCGAATCGTCGTCCGCACGCATCACTTGATGGTGACAAAACATCAGCCTCGGCGCGCGTCCTGACGTGGTCCGCCGGCCGCCGCGCCGCAAGTGCGACGGTCGAAGTGTGAGCTGTCGATGCGGATTTCTGCTGTCTCCACTCACAGTTCGCACGGCGCTCAGACCAGTCGGCGGTCGTTGGCCCACGCCGTCAACTGGTGGCGGTTGGAGAGCTGCAGCTTGCGCAGGACCGCTGAAACGTGCGTCTCGATCGTCTTGACGGACAGATACAGGCGCCCGGCGATCTCCTTGTACGAGTAGCCGCGGGCGATGAGCCGCAGCACCTCCCGCTCCCGGCTCGTCAAGCGGTCGAGCTCGGGGTCGACGGGCACCGCGTCTTCGCCGGCGAACGCATCGAGCGCGAACCCGGCCAGGCGGGGCGAGAACACGGCCTCGCCGGCGTGGACCCGGGCGATGGCGTCGCGGAGATCGGCGGCGGCGATGGTCTTCGTCACATAGCCCCTGGCACCGGCGCGGACGACGCCGATCACGTCGTCGGGGGCGTCGGACACCGACAGCGCCAGGTAGCGCGTCGGCAGGTGGTCGTCCCGGAGCGTGTCGATCACGGTCCGGCCGCCACCGCCGGGGAGGTGGACGTCGAGGAGGACGACGTCGGGCCGGGCGGCTCGGATGACGGCGACGGCCTCTTCGACCGAGGCCGCCTCGCCGACGACCTCCAACGCCGGATGATCGTCGGCGTCGGTGACGGCGAGCTCGGCGCGCACGCCGGCGCGGATCAGCGCGTGGTCGTCGACGAGCACGACACGGACCGCACCCACCACATTCATGAAGTGACCACGCGAGGGATGCGGATCTCGACCTCGGTCCCGGCCCCTGGACGGCTGAGCACCGTCGCCGAGCCACCGGCACGCGCGGCGCGGCCGACGATCGAGTCGGCCAGGCCGTGACGGTCGTCGCCGATCGTCTCGGGGTCGAACCCGACGCCGGTGTCGCGCACGAAGCCGGCGAGCTCGCGCGCGTCGATCTCGACGTAGACGTCGACGTGAGGCACGCCGGCATGCCGGGCGGCGTTCGTGACGGCCTCCCGGAGCGCGCCGAGGAACGTGCGGGCCGCCTCGTCCACCGCGGTGTCGAGTGCGGTGTCACCGACCGTGACGGCGTCGACCCGAACGTCGTGGTCGACCTCGATGGCGGCGGCGAGCGTCTCCACAGCCGCCGCCACCGTCGTCGGTTCGCCGAGTGATCGCCCGCCGTAAAGCCACGCCCGCAGCTCCCGTTCCTGCCGGCGCGCCAGCCCGGCCATCTGCTGCGGATCGTCGGCCCGCTGCATCAGCACCAGGGTCTGCAGGACGGAGTCGTGGAGGTGGGCGGCGATCATCGCCCGTTCCTCCTCCCGGACCCGCAGCGTCCGCTCGTCGTCGAGCCGCGCCAGCAACCGTCCGAGAGCCGGTGCGCCGACGACAGCGACGCCGGCGAGCGCGACGGCGATGGCGCTGGTCGAGCGGCCGACGGCGGCCAGACCTCCGGTGCGCTCGGCGAGCGCGGCCACACCGGTCACGGCCAGCACGACGCCGGCGGCCACGCGCATCACCGGCCGGGCGAGGTGGCGCCGCGACGAGGACCGGGGTGCGGGGCGGCGGCTCGGCGTCCAGACGAGTGCCACGGCGACAGCGACGAACGTGGCCGGCACCATGACCCCGTCGCCCGGCCACAGCCCGCTGGCGCGGGCGACCAGGAGCACGGCCAGCGTCGCCGCGGCGATGGCCACCTCCCGGCGCCGGTCGCCGGGCAGCCGTGCCGGCGGTGTGGACGTCGACGGGGATGTCGACATCAGCGAGCCGACCGCATAGAGCGCCACACCGAGACCGCCGACGAGGGTCAGCAGCCCGACGGCGGCGCGCAAGACCGTCGGTTCGACACCCCAGCGGATCGCCCATCCGCCGAGCACGCCGGTGATGACGCGGTCCCGGCTGCGCGGCGCCCGGTGGTCGCGCCCCAGTGAGGCCGGCGGCGGCGGGACGGACGCCGGTCGGGCGACGGGCGCGACCCGACCGTTCTCGGCGATCGCCGTCATGCCCGTCATCGTCGCACGGTCGAAGCCCTGCGCCTATCGGGGTCGACCCTGACCGTGACGGCCGGAACCAGGGTCATCCCCGATGGTGCCGGCGGCAGCCCGTCCGTACCTTGCAAGGCGTGGACTCGATGACCGACGCCCCCGATCGCGTCGACCTGCCGCCGCCCGTCGTCGCACCACCAATCGAGCGGGTCGTCGCCGGCGTGGCCGCCGACCTCGCCTGCCGCCTCGGCCTCGACCCCCTGTGGTTGCGACTGGCTTTCGTCGCGATGACGCTGTTCGGCGGCCTCGGCGTCGTGGTCTACGTGGGGTTGTGGTTCATGCTGCGTGACAGGTTGCTCGCGGGGTGGCCGGTCTTCCGGCTGCTCGGCGCCGCCGTCCTCCTCGTCGGCGGTGGCGCGGTGCTCGAGAACGGCGCCTTCCTCGACCAGCCGCTGGCGCTGGCCGCCGGGCTGGCCGGCCTCGCGCTGGCCCTGTGGCAGCCTCGCGTCGCGTTGCCACACCCGGCATCGACGCCGCCCGCGACCTCTCCCTCGGTCGTCGCTGGGCCGTCCGACGACGGGGCCGCCACTCGTGACGTCGGTGCCGACGGTCCCCCCGATCGCACCCGTCGCGATCCACTGCGGCGGGCGATGGCCTGGCGCCGACCACGGAGACAGCCCTCCGTCCTCGGTCGCCTGGCGCTCGGCGTGGCCCTGATCGCGGCCGCCGTCGGCGCCCTGATCGACGAGGCCAACGGCGGCCGGCTTCACCCCGAGCAATGGCTCGGCATCGCCGCCGCGGTGTGCGGTCTCGGCGCGGTGGTCGGCGCGTGGCGCGGCCGGGCGCTGTGGTTGGTCGTTCCGGGGCTGTTGTTCGCCGGCGGCGGGTACGTCGCCGGCCACGCTGCCCGGGCCGGCGTCGAGACGTGGCGCTGGGGCGACGCGTGGTACTGGGTCGACCGGCACGGGATGATCGTCCCCGGGCCGGGCGACCCGGGCCGCGTGTCCGGTGACGTGTTCCTGTCGGTTGGCGGCGTCCCTGCCGACGCCCGCCCGGTCGAGTTGGTCGTCGGCATCGGAGACGTCGACGTGCTCGTCGACCGCGACGTCACCCTGCGGGTCAACGCCCGTCTCCACGACGGGTCCGTGCGCCTCGACGGCGCCACTCAACCGATCGTCGATGGGCGAGCGACACTGCTCCTCGGCCCCGAGGGCCCCGCCGACGTGACCGTCGACGTGGAGATCAGCCGCGGCGACATCAGCATCCGTCAGGAGGACATCCCCGAGATCGTCCAAGAGGTCGGCGAACCGCCGGTCACGACGATGCCGGTGGAGGTCGTGGAGACGCTGGGCTCGGGGGTCGTCGACATCGGCGAGGGCCTGCTGATGGGATCGGACGGGACCGTGGTGCTGCCGCTCGTCACCGACGGCAGCTGGGCGGCCGTGATCTCGTCGGACGGCGCGATCCGGTCGAGTCATCCTGTCGAGCTTCGCGACGATGGTGTCAGCGCCGTGCCCTCCGGCCGTCGTAACCGCCCGTATCTCGTGTTGCCGAACCAGATGGTCATCACCCCGGCCGGTGTCCTGGTCGACGTCCCCGCCGCTCGGGCCACCCTGCCCGACGATGGAGGCGTACCGGTGAGCACGATTACGCCCGGGTCGGTCCCGGTCACGACGACGATCGACGGCGGCTGACGTGGACCGGCACCCGTTCCGCCCGCTCAGCGCCCTCCTCGGCGCGATCGTGATCGCCGCCGGGATCGTCGTCGCCGCGGCCGGGGTCGACGAGCTCGCCGACGACGGGATCGTCGTCGCCGCGGCGACCGCCGCGCTCGCCGGGCTGGTGCTCCTCTTGTCGCTGCGGCGAGCGTCGACCCGATCGGAGGCCGGTCCCACGGCTCTCTCGCCGTAACGTCGACCCGATGGCGAAGGGTGTGCCGCTGCTCGGCGGCGAGAAGGAGAGCCTGCGCGCCGCCCTCGACCGTCACCGCGACGTCGTGCTCTGGAAGATCGACGGCCTCGACGACGAGCAGCTGCGCCGGCCGATGACGCCGTCGGGCACGTCGTTGCTCGGCCTCGTCAAGCACCTCGGTGCCGTCGAGTACGGCTGGTTCTGCGACACGTTCGGGCGGGCGACCGAACCGCTGCCGTTCGACGAGGACGACCCGGACGCCGACCTGCGCGTCGAGCAGCACGAGACGACGGAGGACATCGTCGCCTTCTACCGGCGGGCGTGCACCGCGGCCGACGAGGTCATCGCCGAGCTCGACGTGGAGTCCACGGGCACGGCCTGGTGGGGCGAGGACGTGTCGATGCGCTGGGTGCTGATCCACATGATCGAGGAGGTGGCGCGCCACGCCGGGCACATGGACATCGTGCGCGAGCTGGTCGACGGCACCGCCGGCGATCACCTGCGGGACTAGCGCAGCTCGGGCGCGAAGACGTCCTGCGGCGGTCGGGCGAACAGCGCCCGCACGAGCGGCTCGAAGTGCCCGAGCGGCTGGGTCGGGTAGGCCGGGTCGAAGCTGTTCTGGTCCCACTCTGCGCAGAACCGCACCGTCGCCTCGTAGTGCAGGTGGAGACGGAACGCATCCCGAGCGTCGGGATCCATGCCGTAGTGCTCGAACCAGTAGTAGCCCTGGAACAGCCCGTGGTGGTGGACGATCCACCAGTTGCGCTCCGACACGTACGGCCGCAGCAGCGCCGCGCCCACCTGCGAGTGGTTGGCCGTGCCGATCACGTCGCCGATGTCGTGGAGCAACGCGCAGGCGATCGTCTCGTCGTCGGCGCCGTCGCGTTCAGCTCGGGTGGCCGACTGCAGCACGTGCTCCAGGCGGGAGACGCGGTACGGCGACGGTCCGTCCATCTGCCGCAGCCACGCCAGCACCCGGTCGGCCTGCGAGTCGAGGTGCGCCTGCTCGTGGGCGAACACGAGCTCGTAGTCGGCGGCGGTGCCCTCGGCCATCGCGGTGAACGACACCGTGCCCGGCGGCACGGACGCTGCGGTCACGACCACACCATCGCGTTCGTGGCGGCGCCGGTGAGCCGGGCCAGGTTCCCGATGACGTCGTCGACTTCGAAGTAGACGTCTTGCAGGTGGCGCCGCCCGTCGGGGACGAACGCAGTGCGGCCGTGCAGGACGCGCAGCCCGTTGACCATCAGCATGTCGCCGGCGCCGAGGCGGAACCGGACCTGGCGGGCCGGGTCGGTGACCATCCGCCCCAGCCGACGGTAGGCGTCGTACCACGCCGCGAGGTCGGGGTGGTCGAACGGGAGCGGCTGGCGCAGCTGGTTGGAGAATCGCAGATGGCAGATGCGACCGTCGACGTCGCGTGCGGCGATGGGCATGCGGGTGAAGCCTTCGGCGTCGGCCGAGTACTGGCGGAAGCCGACGGCGACGCGGCACAGCACATCGACGGCGGCCGGGTCGTGCTCGGCCAGCCGGTCGAGGACGGACCAGCCGTCGACGACGATGCTCTCGCCGCCCGATGTCTCGTTGACGAGCATCGCAAGGACCTGACCGCTCGGCGGGTGCGAGCACTGGGCGTTGTCGTTGTGAGGCGGGATGGCCTCGGCCGTGTACGCCACGTTGTACCCCTCGGGGTCGACCGTGACATCGAAGACCCGACCGTGGGCCAGCTCGCGCAGCGGGATGCCCAGCGCGGTGAGGAGGTCGGCGCACGCTCCGGACCGGCGGGGTGCGCCGGTCACGACGACGGCGCCGTCACGGAGGAACACCTCGAAGAGGTGGCGACGCGTGATGTCGTCGGCGACGATGTCGTCGTGCTCGAAGCGGGTGAGCTCGTGGCCAGCGGACCAGAGCTCCGCCGCGTGCTCGCCGCGATGGAGTGCCGACTCGATGGCCGCGAACGTCGCCGCGTCGTACGCCGAGCGGTGGCCACAGCGCCACGTCACCTCGAGCACGTCGTGGACCACGTCGACCGACGCGGCCTCGGCCCGCACCCCGTCGGACCACGGCTGCCAGCGGCGCTCGTCGGTCTGCACGATGCAGCAGTCGGCGCACGGGCAGACGTCGCGCAGCCAGTCGGCGGGGAGCGTGACAGTGCCCTCGGCGAACCGTACGCGCACGTCTCCCTGGACGAGTTCGGCCGAGAGCGGTGCGCCTTCAGGGAGGTGGCCGTGGCGCGATCCGACGGTCGTCGTCGACGCCTGGTCAGCCATCTCGTCCTCCTCCCCCGCCGGGTCGGGCCGATCGTACGTCGGGGTTTGGAAAGACCCCGACGCGGGCACGCGATTCGCCACGCAACACGGCGCATTTCACGAAAGGACGGAACTCCATGGCTGGTGAAACCGACGAAGCCAAGGGCCGCGTCAAGCAGGCGGTCGGAGACCTGACCGACGACGACGACCTGAAGCGCGAAGGCAAGATCGACGAAGGTGCCGGCAAGGTCAAGGGCGCGGTCGACGACGTCAAGGACAAGCTGACCGGCAACGACTGACGCCGTTCACGCGACAGAGACGAACGGAGGGGCCCGGGGACAGCGGGCCCCTTCGTCGCGTACGGCGCCTGGCCTGAGGGTCGTGCCGGGCGGCTGACCGTCAATCGCTCGTCGCCGAGATCGACGGCCTGCGGCCACGGATCTCGTTGCGCGGTTCGCGGAACGCTCGGACTTCGACGGCGACGAGTGCGGCGAGTGTCACCGCCGGCACGGCGACCTGGACCAGCGCGCTCAGCGCAGCCAGCGTCGGGATCCCGGTCAGCATCAGCACTCCGACGACGGCGCGGCCGACGTTGATCGACCCGACGTTGCGCAGCCGGAACAGCAGGTGACCGACGAGGTAGCAGACGATGCCGCCGTACAGCGCGTAGCGGCCGGCGTCGACATGCCCGTGGTCGCCGACCAGTAGCACCATGCCGAGGGCGACGAACACGATGCCGCCCACGAACAGCAAGTGCACATAGGTGTACGAGTCGCGGGCGAGGCGGGCCCGCTCGACCCCTGTCGCCCGGCGTAGCACGTCCTCGGCGACGAGCGCGACGACGTCGAAGTACAGCCACCACAAGCACACGGCGATCGTGAGCCCGCACAGCAGCGCCAGCCCATCACGGGTGCTGAGCTGGGCGTCGGAGGTGGCCGCACCGACGGCGACGATCGACTCGCCGATGGCGATGATCACGACCAGCCCGAAGCGCTCGGCGAAGTGCGACGCGCTGTTCAGCCGCCAGCGCGTGGAGCGCACGAAGTACACACCGAGCTGGTCGACGACAACGGCCGCCAGCCACCACCACTTCTGCGGCGACCCGCCCACCGCGGCGCCGGCGAACAGCAGCACCAGCATCACGCTCGCCACCGCGAGCATGCCGAGGATCACGCTGCGCAGGTCGGCGTCGTCGCCGGCGGCGATCAGATACACGCCGAGGTGAGTCAGGCGCACGACGGCGTAGGCGGTGGCCAGCACCATCGCCGCATTGCCCTCGTCGGCGAAGGCGTACGGGATGCTGATGGCGACGAAGAACATCGCTGCCATCGCCACCACCATCGCCACCCGCAACAGTCCCTCGTCGGCTCTCGCCTGGTTGCCGAGCCAGGTGTAGGAGCACCAGCCGAACCACACGACCGCCAGAACGATCAATCCTTCGAGCACCGTCTCGCCTCCGATGTCGTGCTCCATCAGCCCTGTCACGTTCGTCAGCGCGTAGACGAAGACGAGGTCGAAGAACAGTTCCAGCGTCGTCACACGGTGGTCGTCGTCCGTGCCACGAAGGTGCGCCCGAACGGAGTCGAGCAGCGATGCCGTGCGCGTCATTGCCCCTCGATGAGCTCGGTCGTGGCGACGCCGCGCCCATCGACGAGCAGGTTGTGCACGTTGACGAACGCTACTGAGCTGTCGGTCGACCGGCCCGGGGGGTCTGGCAACCACGCGGGGCGACCGTGCGATTCAGCGGATGAGAGACATACCGCTGATGGCGCTGGCGATCTTGCTCGGAGCTTCCTGTGCCGACAGTCCCTCACCGGACTCGTCGCCGCGACCCGAGGTCACCTCGACCTTGTCGACGACGGGGGCCATGCCCTCGACGACCGCTCACGCGGATCGTGTCGTCAGCGGAGCGGTGCTGACTCCGAACGTCGAGGTCGAGTACGCCCTCGGGACGCACTGCGGGGTTCGAATCCTCGGGTTGTTCAACGGAAGGTGGTGGCGAGCCGATGGCATCCCCGTGGGGGCGGACTGGATGCCGCCGGGATGGAGACCGGACCCCGCCCGACCCGACGGACCGATCGTGGTGACGATCGTGCTCTCGAACGATCGCAGCATCATCACCGCGCGGCATGGAGGACGATCGGTGGTGTATCGCGCTGGCGGTGAGCTTGACGATCTCGAGCTGTGTGCCTGACCGCACGGCCGTCGAGCAGGCCGGTGTCGCCGACGGTCTAGCGGTCGCTGTCGAGGAGGGCCATGACGATGGCCACGAGGAGGAAGAAGCCGATGCAGGCCATGCCGACGACCGTGACGGAGTGGGGTTGCAGGTCGTCGTAGCCGGGGTTGGCGAACCCGGGCCCGATCGGCGTGTCGGTCTGATCGGTGGCGGCGGTGACGACCAACCAGCCCGCGGCGACGGCGCCGCCGGCGGCCAGGCCCAGCCCGTACCGGCGGACGGTCAGCATGCCGACGACACCGACGAGCGCGAGGAGCCCGAGTTGGACGGCCCGGCCGGCGAAGAACAGCGTGGGCAGATCGACGCCGATGTCCCCGGAGCTGTAGTTCCACGACAGGTCGGCCGAGCCCTGCGGGATCACCGGACCTCCGGCGGCGACGACGAAGGCTGCTGCGGCAAGCGCGGCGACCCACGGATCGAGCCCGGCGTGACCGTCGCGGCCCATCTGCAGCAGGGAGAGCAACAGGACGAGCAGGCCCATGCCGCCGGCGCCGACGAGGCTCCAATAGCCGATGTCCCTCGTCACCTCGGCCGTGACGAAAGACGCCTCGGCCGCGGCATCGGCGATGGGCCACTCGGCCAGCCCCACGACCAGCGCCACCCAACCAGCCAGCGCGGCGCCGGCGCCGCCGGCC
>JACCUL010000124.1 GCA_013811855.1 Acidimicrobiia bacterium | reverse complement strand
ACGGCGACGTGCTGATGGCTGCCGTGCCGGTCCTCGATCGCCTCGCCGGCACGGTCCCGGACGGGTTCGGCGCCATGGTCCAGCTGATGCGTGAGATGGTCGTGAAGAGCGCGGCGTCGATGCGGGTGATGGGCCCGCTGTACGCCGGACGGGCCGCTCGACGGGACGGACGGCCCGACGAGGCGGCGGCGTTGGAGGGCCAGGCGCTCGCCGCCGTCGACAGCGCGGGCGCGGACGCGCCGTTCCTGCGCGCCGTCGTGCTCGGCACGGTCGGCCGCAAGGAGGAGGCGACCGCCATCGTCGACCAGCTCGTGCGCGACGGCCTCGACCCCAGCTACATCGCAGCGCTGTACCAGCGACTCGACGCGCCGGAACGTGCCCTCGCGGCCCTCCCGCCCGTCGATGCGCCGAGCGAGCGGCCGTGGGAGGCGTCGGCGTTGCGAGCCCAGACCCTCGCCGCGACCGGGCGGATCGCCGAGGCCGCCGAGCACGCCGACCGTGGCATCGAGGCGTTCGAGACCGCCCTCGCCCGGTACGCCCGCGACGTGCTGAAGACGTCGGCGACGGAGGATCTCGACGGTGCCGACCTCTACCTGACGCGAATCCTCGCCGACGCCCCGGCGGCGGCGGTTGGCGATGTCGAGGCCCTGCGGCGCAGCTTCGCGACGTCCGACCGGGCCCGTTCCGTCTCCAACAGCGAACGCATCGAGAGCACGCGCAGCGAGCCGGCCGTCCGCCGCTGGCTGGCGCTCGGCTCGCGGTGGGCGGCGGCGTACGAGGATCTCGGAAACATGGTGACGTCGCTCGACGACGTCGACGTGGACGTCGTGCGGCGCCGGCTCCGACACGTCGAGGACGAGCTCGACGACGCCGAGGACAAGCTGCTCGCCGTCGACCCCGAGTTGCTGGCGGCGTCCAGGCGGCGGCGACCGCCGCTCGACATCGATGCCGTGGCGGCCGCGCTCCCGGCCGGCGCGGTCCTCTTGCAGTACCACCTCTGGAACGACGAGCTGCTGGCCTGGGCGATGACCGCCGGGGGGCTGCGCTTCCAGCGCCAGGAGGTCGACGGCGCAGATCTCGCCAGCGACGCCCGGCGCTTCCTGCTCGCCGCCGGCGGCTCGGCCGCGCTCGACGATGCGCTCGACGGGCGGCTCGCCGCCCTGCTCGTCGACCCGTGGGCGACGGAGCTGGAAGCCCACGAGCGCATCGTGGTCGTCCCCCACGGCGCGCTGTCCGTCGTCCCGTTCCACCTCCTCACGCACGCCGGCGGACGGCTCGGCGAGCGACACGTGCTCTCCTACGCCCCGGCCGCCGCACACCTCCCGCGACTTGCCGCCCCCGCCGCTCCGACGGCCCGTTCGTTCGTGCTCGGCGACCCGGCATACGCGCCCGACCGCCAACTGCGCCGCCTGCCAGGGTCGGGGGTCGAGGCCCGAGCCGTCCAGGCCGCTCTCGGCGTCGATCGCGTCCACCTCGACGTTGGGGCCGCGCGTGACGTCGTGCTCGCCGAAGCTCCCGGCAGCCCGCTGCTGCACCTGGCCACGCACGGTCTCCTCGACGAACGCGGGCCGAACCGGGCCTACCTGGCGTTGGCCGGGGTCGACGAGCTCACCGTCGCCGATCTCCTCGCGCTCGACATCGAAGGTGCGTTCGTCGTCCTGTCGGCTTGCAACAGCGGACGCGGCAGGGCGACCGCCGGCGGCGATGTCGTCGGGCTCATCCGGGCCGTGCTGGCGTCAGGCGCAGGGAGCGCGCTGGCGTCGCTGTGGCCGGTCGACGACGAGGTCGGCTGCCTGTTGATGGCCCGCTTCTACGAGCACCTCGTCGCCGAAGGTGACGCGGCGGCCGCGCTGCACCGCGCCTCGAACGACGTCCGGCTGACGTCGCCGGCCGACCGCCACGCCGCGTACGAGGAGCTGGCGGCCCACTTCGGCACGAGTGGCGCACCAGCCGGTCGGCGCGACGTGACGGCGACGGAACCGCACTCGCAGGTCGGCGACTCGGCGGCCTGGGCGCCGTTCGTCTACGTCGGCCGCTAACGCGAGCCGACCAGTCGTCACGGTGCGTCGGTTACTGCTGATAGCCCTCGACCGTGCCGGCGTCGCGCACGCTGGCGGTATCGGGGTCGGCGCCGAACTCCCGCTTCGCCCGCCGTTGCCTGAGCAGGTCCCAACACTGGTCCAGCATGACCTCGATCTCCTGCAACCGGCCGGCCTCGTCGCCTGGTGATCCCTGCTGCTTGATCTCGTGCTCTTCGTCGGTGAGCGCACGCAGTCGGTGGAAGATGGCGGCATCGTCGTCAGGCATCGACATGAATTTACCGGGGTGGCGCTGGCGGCGTACCGGCGTCTATCGCTCGTACACCGGGACGTCCGGGCCGATCAGGTCCCTGAACAGCGCCAGCACCTCGCCGGGCTCGGCGTGCCGTCCGAGGTCCTGCTTCGAGAACAACACCTCGCCATCGACCTCGACCAGGAAGACCCCGCTCTTCCCGGTCACCAGCTCGAGCCGCTCGATCACGTGCTGGTAGTCGTGCAGCAGGTCGCCCACCGTGCGCACGGCACGGTCCGAATAGTCTCAAGGGACGCAATAGGTCAGGCGGATGTAATGACCCGGCATCGCCGTCGACGCTAGTGGGCGGTCGGGCGACCCTCGCCGTCGCAGGGTTCGGTGAGGTGTTCCACCATCGCCTCCACGGCGACGCCAAACAGTGTCCAGTCCCGGCCGATGCCCTCGCCGAGCCCGGGGCGATCGACGTGGACGGGCTCGCCGCCGACGTCCTGCACGGCGAACCCATCGGCGAGCGCGGCCAAGGCGGCGGCGAGGTGGAGCCGGGTGAACGGCGGCCGCGGCCGGCGGTTCGAGAGCTGCATCAAGACGTCGTACACCTGGGCGTGCTCCTCGAGCCCCTCGTCGACGCGCTCCCTGGCTGCGGCGACCACGTCGGCCGAGAACATCGCGCTGGCCCGGAGCGCGAGGGTGACGAAGTAGTCGGTCTCGTCGGGGAGCCGATCGAGGTTGGCCGTTGCGCCGACCCTGATCACTTCGAGCAGCGGGGCGTGCGACTCGACCAGGGAACGAACGCTGGCGATCAGGTCGGCGAACGAGGAACGGTCGCGCCACCGCAACACCGCAACGGCCAGCTCACGATGGAAGTCGTCTTGCGTCGCCCAGTGCCGGTAAGCGGCACCCGACGAGTAGCCCGCTCGGCGCGCCGCCGCGGCGACCTTCACGTGGGTCACGCCGGTGGCGACGCCGCGTTCGTGGACCAGCTCGACGGCGGCGTCGAGGATCGCCTGACGGGCCGACGGCTCCACGGCGACGCTCGCTCACCCAGGTTGTCGTCAGGCGGCGCGAGTGGTCGGCACGCCGGTCATGCGCTGATGGCGACGGGGGGTCAGCAACGAGGCCAGGAGGGCGACGAGGCCGGCGACGATCGGGATCCACGCATAGCCCTGCTCGGCGCCGAGCTCCTCCACCGTCCAGTCCAGTTCGCCGAGCACGAGCACGCCGCCCAGCACGAGCGCCACACCCATGACGGCCACGAACCAGCGCCCGCCGGGGCGCAGCGAGAACAGCACCAGCAGGCCACCGGCCGCGACCTCGATGATGCCGAGCAGCGGCGTGTGGTCGTAGCCCATGATCGACTTGCGGGGCTGATCGAGCGGCGTGTCGATGCCGGTCTCGACGAGGGCGAAGATGCCGAGCACCACCAGCGCGGCGCCGACGAGCATCGTGACCAGCTGACCGAACGAGAAGGCCCGCGTCCGGACGACTTCGATCTCCTCGACCTGGTCCACCTCGACGGCCGCCGCCTCCACGAACAACGGCGGCGGCGGCGGCGGCGGCGGCG
>JACCUL010000100.1 GCA_013811855.1 Acidimicrobiia bacterium | reverse complement strand
CGTCACGACGGCCGACTCCTACCTCGACGCCACCGTGCATGCCCGGGTCGAGATCCTGACCGGTGACCGCGTCGACCGGATCGCCGTCGTGGGCGATCGGGCCGTCGGGGTCGTGCTGGCGAGCGGGGTCGAGGTGCCTGCTCACCGCGTCGTGGTGTGCGCCGGTGCCGTCGGCTCACCGGCGCTGCTGCTGGCATCCGGCCTCGGCGGCGCGGCCGTCGGTCGCAACCTGCAGAACCACCCCGGCCTGCCGGTCACGTTGCACCTGCGCGACGGCGTCGACGTCGACCGGCACGGGCTGGCGACGGCGGTGACGTGGCGGGCCGAGACGGACGTCGAGATCGTCGCGCTGAACCACCTCGGGCCCGACGAGCCGGGACGGGCGATGCTGCTCGTCGGGGCGATGGCGCCGACCGGTCGGGGCTCGGTCACCCTCGGTGCCGACGGCACGCCCGTCGTGGAGCCGGTCGCCAGCGACCAGGACCGGGTGCGACTCGACGTCGGCCTCCGTCGCGTCGAAGAGCTGCTCGCGCACCCGGCGTTCGCGGCGATCGTCGACCGCGTCGAGGTCGGCCAGGCGCCGGCCGGGTTCCACCACGCCACGTCGACGTGCGCCATGGGTGCCGTGGTCGATGGGCGCGGTTCGGTCACGGCGACCGCCGGCCTCGCCGTGGTCGACGCCTCGGTATTCCCGACGATCCCGACGACCCACCCGTACCTGCCCACGGTGGTCCTCGCCGAGACGCTCGGCGCCATTCTGTAGGGCGAGTGCGGCCGGATCCGGCCGATCGCAAACAGCAGTTCGCGGGTTCAGGTCCGGTCGAGGAGCTCGTCCATGGCGTCGTGGAGCAGCTCGGTCATCCGCCAGACGTCGGGGACGAGCTCGCGGCAAGCGACGAACCCGAAGTCGAGGCTGCCGTTGTAGCTCTGCACGGTCATGTTCAGGCCCTGGCCGTCACTCAGCGCCGACATGGGGTAGAAGTGCTCGAGGCGGGCGCCCGACGAGTACAGCGGCACCGCCGGCCCGGGCACGTTGGAGATGATCAGGTTGAACGGCGGCGCCGTGCGGTCGGCGATGCGCAGCCGGCTGGCCATCCGCAGGGCCCGGGCGGCGATCGCCGGCGGCGCGAACTGGGTGAAGTTGAGGAGCGTCTCGGCGGGGATGGCGGCGAACGACGACTTGGCCGCGCTCATGCTGGCCTGGATCCGCAGCAGGCGGTCGACGGGGTCGGCCTCGTTGGTGGCCAGATCGGCGAACAGCATCGACACCCGGTTCTGGAACGCGTCGTCCTCGCCGCCGGTGCGCACGCTGATCGGCACGCCCGCGACGAGGCTCTCGTCGGGCAGCACGCCGTGCTCGTCGAGGTAGGTCCGCAGTGTCGACGAGCACAGCGCCATGACGACGTCGTTGAACGTGCACCCGAACGCCCGGCGCACCGACTTGGCCGAGTCGAGCGGGACCGTCGTGTACGCGAACCGGCGATGCGGGCTGATGGTCGCGTTCCACGGTGTGCGTGGAGCCCGGGTCGGCGGTAGGGCCGGCGGGTTGTCAACCTCTGTGGTCGAGCCCCGGAGACGTTGACGCAGCACCGTGCCGAGCGGTCCCGGCATCGGCTGGGCGATCAGGTCGGCCATCGCCCGCAGCCCGCCGCTGCCGGGCGACGCGCCCAGGGCGCGCAGCGTCTGCACCGACAGGCGGATGAACTTCTCCGGCCGCCGGAGGTACTCGATCGCCGTGCGCGCCAGCAGTTCCTGGTCGGACGGGATGTCATCGGGCTCCCACTTGGCCGGCGTGCCGCTCGGGCGGGCGTCGGGCTCGATGTCGAGGATGGCGGCCAGCATGAGGGCGCCGGCCGCCCCGTCGATGGCGGCGTGGTGAACCTTGGTGAGCTGCGCCGTGCGCCGGCCCTCGTCGACGCCCTCGATGACGTACAGCTCCCACAGCGGTCGAGCGCGGTCGAGGGGGCGGGCGTGGATGCGGCTGACGACCTCGGCCAGCTGCTCGGGCGTCCCGGGCGCCGGAACGGCATGGTGGCGGACATGGAAGTCGATGTCGAAGTTCGGGTCCTCGATCCAGTACGGCAGGTCGAGCCCGAGCGGCACCTCGACAAGCCGACGGCGGAACGGCGCCAGCTGATCGATGCGCTCGAGGATCGTGCGCTTGGTGGCCTCGACGCCGGCCCCGCCCGGCACGCCCTCGGAGTGGTAGATGTTCAGCGACGCGACGTGGCCGTACGTGGCCGCGGTCTCCATGTTCAGGAAGCTGACGTCGATCCCGGAGAGCTGCTTGATCGGCGCAGCCTAGGTGTGCCGAAAGACACGGCTCGTCGGCGGACATGATGCAGGCGTGGACCTTTCGGCGCCCGCCGACCCGGCGCGGGCGCGCCCCGTCGCCGAACGGCGCGCCCGCTTCGAGCGGCTGTTCGCCGAGGTGTACGTCCCGTTGC
>JACCUL010000089.1 GCA_013811855.1 Acidimicrobiia bacterium | reverse complement strand
CCTCGACCCGCGCCGGCCACAACTCGTGGAAGCGGGGCGCCGGCCGGTACTCGGCGAGGCGCGCCACGACTGCGGCCGCCCGCACGAGCGCGTTGTCCACGCGGTAGGGCATCGATCCGTGCCCGGGCGTGCCCCGGACGCGCAGTCGGCGCCACGCCACGCCCTTCTCGCCCACGGTCACGCCGATGGCCGGGCGCTCGGGCGGGCCGTCGTGCAGCCCGCCGCTCTCGGTGAGCACGAAGTCGGTGCGGATGTCGTCGGGATGGTGGTCGGCCATCCACCGGGCGCCGTGGGCGCTGCCGGCCTCCTCGTCGGCGACGGCGAAGTAGACGAGGTCGCCGCGGGGACGGATGCCGCGGTCGGCGAGGTCTCGGAACGCCACCGCCATCGACGCCGTCAGGTTGAGCATGTCGACGGCGCCCCGGCCCCACACCTCGTCGACCCCGTCGGCGTTGCGGATCACCTCGCCGCCGAACGGGTCGTGTCGCCACCCGTCGGCGTGCACGGGCACGACGTCGGTGTGGCCGTTCAGGCACAGGCTCGGTGCGCTCGGATCACGGCCCTCGATGCGGGCGACCAGCGAGACCCGGCCCGGGGTCGGCTCGTAGCGCTGCAGGTCCACGCCCGGCCCGTCGATCACGGCCGCCAGCACGTCGACGTTGCGGACCTCCTGGCCCGACGCCGCAGTGCCGTCGTTGACGCAGGCGTTGCGGATCAGGGTCTGCAGCAGCTCGACGGTGGGGCCGGTGAGGTCGTGCGCCATGGCAGCCAGTCTCGCCGGCCATGATCGTCGTCGTGCCGAGCATCGAAACCGTTGTGCGCGCCACCGTCGCCGGGCTCGCCGACGTCGAGGTCGTCGACTGCGACCCGGCGCTGGCCGACACCGCCGCGTTCTGCGCCGCATACGGGTACGCCCTCGATGACTCCGCCAACGCCATCGTCGTCGAGGGCAAAGCCGACGAGCCCGTGTACGCGGCGTGCGTCGTCCTGGCCACCACCCGACTCGACGTCAACTCGGTCGTCCGCCGCCGGCTCGGCGTGCGCAAGGCGTCGTTCGCGTCGCCTGACGCCACCCGCGACCTGACGGGCATGGAGATCGGCGGGGTCACGCCGTTCGCCCTCCCGCCCGCGCTGCCGCTGTGGATCGACGCCCGGGTCATGGAGCGCCAGCGGATCGTCGTCGGAGGCGGCAGTCGCTCGTGCAAGGTCGTCGGTCCACCGACGATGTTGCTCACGCGGCCCGGCGCCGAGGTCGTGACGGACCTCGCCCGGTCGGCCTGACCCTCATGCGCTGATGCGCCATATGGTGCGCAGATGCCCCGCACGATCCAGATTCGCAACGTCGACGACGGCGTCTACGCCTCGCTCGTGCGACGGGCCGCGGAGTCCGGGCTGACGGTGCCGGACCTGCTCCGTCGCGAAAGCGACTCGGTTGGCGTCGCGACCGGCGGTCACCGAGTGGCTGGCGCGTACGAGGGCCCGTCCGTCCGGGATCGCGCCCGCCGAGGTGATCGAGGCGTTCGACGATCGGCGCGGTCCGTGGCCGGATGCGCTGTCGGATCGACGTCGTGGGCTGACCAGTCGCCCGACGGTCAGCGGAAGTCGCGGCTGGTGTGCATGGTGCTGCCGGGGAGGGTCAGCGGGGCGAGGTGCTCGGCGACGAGGTTGACGACGCCCTCGCTGCGCTCCAGCCGGCCGCGGATGGTCATCGCCGGCGCCTCCCTGGCCACCCGGCGGAACCGGGCCCAGCAGCCCTTCGACACGACCACGTTGATCAGCCCCGTCTCGTCCTCCAGGTTGAGGAACGTCGTGCCCTGGGCCGTCATCGGGCGCTGGCGGTGGGTCACGACGCCGGCCACGGTCACCCGCGAGCCCGGCTCGACCTGCCACAGCCCCTGCGACGTGACGACGCCGAGCTCGTCGAGCTGGGCCCGCAGGAACGACGTCGGGTGCCCGTCGGGCGCGATGCCCGTGGCCCACAGGTCGGCCACCGCCTCCTCCTCCGGCGACATGCCGGGCAGGTTCGGAGCGCGGGCCCCCGTGACCACCCCGGTCAACCGTCCGGGCCGGGACTGGGCCACGGCGCCGACGGCCCACAGCGCCTCCCGGCGCTCCATCCCGAAGCACTGGCCGAACACGCCGGCGGTGGCCAACGCCTCCAGGTGCCTGACGTCGAGTGCCGGTGCCCGCCGCACGAGGTCCTCCAGCCCGACGTACGCCCCACCGTCCACCCGCGCCGCCTCGATCTCCGCCGCCAGCTCCTCCCCGACCCCCCGCACCGACCCCAGACCGAGCCGAACACCGAGGTTTGTGTCACCGCAAGCGCCGCCAGGGCGCGCTTGCGGTGACACAAACTCGAGGTCGGCCGTCGCCTGCGACGCGTTGAGGTCCGGGGTGAGGACCTCGACGCCGTGGCGGCGGGCGTCGCGGACGAGGGTGTGCGGGCTCCAGAAGCCCATCGGCTGGGCGTTCAACAGGGCGGCGCAGAACGCCGCCGGCTCGTGGTACTTGATCCACGACGAGGCGTACACCAGGTAGGCGAACGACACCGAGTGGCTCTCGGGGAAGCCGTAGTTGGCGAAGGCCTTCATCTTCACGTACAGCTCGTCGGCAACTTCGCCGGTGATGCCCTTGGCCGCCATGCCGGCGTACAGCCGCTCCCGCAACCGCTCCATCCGCGCCGCCGACCGCTTGGAGCCCATCGCCTGGCGCAGTTCGTCGGACTCGGCCGCCGTGAAGCCGGCCACGTCGATGGCCATCTGCATCAGCTGCTCCTGGAACAGCGGCACACCGAGCGTCTTGCCGAGGCTGTTCTCGAGCAGCGGGTGGAGGTAGGTGATCGGCTCCTGGCCGTTGCGCCGGCGGATGTACGGGTGTACCGACCCGCCCTGGATCGGCCCGGGACGGATCAGCGCCACCTCGACGACGAGGTCGTAGAAGCGGCGCGGCTTGAGCCGGGGCAGCGTGGCCATCTGCGCCCGCGATTCGATCTGGAACACCCCGACCGTGTCGGCCCGGCACAACATGGCGTAGACGTCGTCCTCCTGGGGGATCGTCGCCAGATCGACCTCGTAGCCACGGTGCTCGCGGATCAGGTCGACGGCGCTGTGCAGCGCCGTCAGCATCCCGAGCCCGAGCAGGTCGAACTTGACCAGCCCCGCCGCCGCGCAGTCGTCCTTGTCCCACTGCAGCACGGAGCGGTCCTTCATCCGCCCCCACTCGACCGGGCACACCTCGATCACCGGCCGGTCGCAGATGACCATCCCGCCGGAGTGGATGCCGAGGTGTCGCGGCGCGTCCTCCACTTGCCGCGCCAGGTCGATGACGGGCGCCGGGATCTCGTGATCGGGTTGGTTGGTCGTGGTCTCGACCGTGCCCCAGCCGTCGATGCGCTTCGACCACGCGTCCTGCTGGCCGGGCGACGCGCCGAGGGCCTTGGCCATGTCCCGCACCGCCGAGCGGGCCCGGTACGTGATGACGTTGGCGACCTGCGCCGTGTGGTGCCGACCGTGCTTGCCGTAGACGTACTGGATGACTCGTTCTCTTTGACCACTTTCGATGTCGATGTCGATGTCCGGCGGGCCGTCACGCTCGGGAGACAGGAACCGCTCGAACAGCAGGCCCAGCGACACGGCGTCGGCGTTGGTGACGCCGAGCGCGTAGCAGACGGCCGAGTTGGCCGCGCTGCCCCGGCCCTGGCAGTAGATGTCGACCTCCCCGCAGTACCGCACGAGGTCCCACACGACGAGGAAGTAGCCGGCGAAGCCGAGCTGCTCGATGATCGCCAGCTCGTGGTCGATCGTGGACCACGCCCTGGCCCGGGTCGACAAGTCCTCGTGGGGGGCCGGCCGTTCGCCGTAGCGCCGGCGGCCGCCTTCCTCGACGAGCCGGCGGAGGTACTGCATCTCGGTCAGACCGTCCGGGCACGGGAACGGGGGCAGTGACGGCGCCACCAGCTTGAGGTCGAACGCCGCCGCCCGACCGACCTCGGCGGCCAGCTCGACGACGCCGGGGTAGCGAGCGAAGCGGCGGGCCTGTTCAGCCCCCGAGCGCAAGTGGGCGCCGGCCGCCGCTGGCAGCCACGGATCCAGCTCGGCCAGGCTGCGCCGCGACCGCACGGCGGCC
>JACCUL010000070.1 GCA_013811855.1 Acidimicrobiia bacterium | reverse complement strand
GCGCACACGAGCGCGGCGACGGGCAGCGCCCACACCAGCGCGTCGAGCCCGGACGCCCGCGGCACGAGCAGGATGCGACCGCTGAAGCTCGACTCGATGCGCCCGATGATCTCGTCGTCGGTCAACGCGCCCTCGTCGACGAGCTGGCGGATGGCGGTGCGGATGTTGACCGAGCCCGTGTTGCGGGACTCGAACACGCTCTCGCCGTCGCACGTCGGGCACGCGATGCGCTGGGCGATGGCGTCGGCCCGCTCGGCCGGCGTGCTGGGCCCGTCGTCGCCGGTGGCGCCGACGGCCAGGAACCCGACGACGACGAGCACGAGCAGCACCCACCCCGGCCAGCGCTTGAGCGAGGAGGCGGCGGCCATCAGCCGGCCTCGCGAAGGACCTGGAGCTGCCGGCCGAGGAAGTCGGCCGTGATCGTGCCGATGTACCGCTGGCGGACGACGCCGAGCGGATCGACGACCCACGTCTCGGGCACCTGCGACACGCCGAAGGCGACGGCGAACGAACCGTCGTCGTCGAACACGACGGGCCACTCGCCGCCCCGCGAGGCGAAGAAGTCGGCCACCGTCGAGCGGTCGGTCTCGTCGTACACGACCGTGTACAGGTCGGCACCGGCGGTCCCCAGCCGCTCCTGGTCGTCGGCGAAGCGGACGAGCTCGGGATGCTCCTGCACGCACGGCACGCACGTCGAGGTGAAGAAGTTGAGCACGACCCAGCTCCCCTTGCGGCGAGCCAGGTCGAACGACGTCCCGTCGGCCAGCTCACCCGTGGCGTCGGGGGCCGGCCGCGCCAGCAACGGGGAGCTGGCGGTCTCGTTCGTCGAGGCGTCGGCGCCGGCCAGGACGACGAACAACCCGGCCAGCACGATGGCGACGGCGAGGGCGATGAACGGCGCCAGCCGACCGCGCCGGCGGATCGGCTCGTCGTCATACATGGACCGGCTCCTCGTCGCGCTCGGGGGCCGGTTCCGCCAGCCCCTCGTTCGTCGGAGCCGTCGGCCGGCGCCGGCGCCGCCCCGGGAACGCCGCCAGCAGCGTGCCGATGGCCATCACCGCCCCGCCGATCCACAGCCACAGGACCAGTGGCTTGACGAACACACGGATCGTCGTCCGCTCGGCTCCAGCCGTGGCGCCCCGCTCGAGCGTCAGGTAGACGTCGTCGACGACGCCGGTGCGCACGCTCGGCGTGCTGATGTCCTGGCCGAGGCGCAGGTACTTCGTGTTCTTCGGGCGGTACACCGTGCCGCCATCGAGGCGCACGTCGGCCACGACGACCTGGCTACGGTCGTCGACGACCTCGCGCACGCCCTGCAACTCGAACGTGTGCCCACCCCATTCGACGGGCTGTCCGACGTCGAGCGTGATGGTGGCCGAGCGCGTGTAGCTGTTCGAGGCCACGAGGGCGACGGCGATCACGATGACGCCGAGGTGGACGATCATCCCGCCGTTGGCCCGCCCGACGAGGCCCCGCCACCCGTTGCGGCGCGCCGCCAGGCCCAGTTGGCGCAGCGCCGAGCCGGCGGCCCACCCACCAAGCGCGAACGCGGCCAGCGACGCCCACCCCGTCGCCCCGAGGAGCACGGCGACAGCCAGCGCCGCGGCGCCGAACCACGCCGGCCAGAACAGGCGATCGCGCAGCAGCTCCGTGCTGGCCTTGCGCCACGGCAGCACCGGGGCCACGGCCATGAGGAACAGCAGCACCAGGCCGATCGGCGACGAGAGGCGGTCGAAGTACGGCGCGCCGACGACAGTGCGGCGGTCCTGCAGGGCCTCGACGAGCAGCGGGAAGATCGTGCCGAGCAGCACGACGAAGGCGAACACGGCGAACACCACGTTGTTGGCGAGGAAGGCGCCCTCGCGTGACAGCGGGGAGTCGATGGCGCCAGGTGAGCGCAGGCGGTCGCCGCGCCAGGCGATGAGGCCGAGCGACACGGCGACGATCAGGCCGAACATCACGAGCAGGTAGGTGCCGACCGGTCCGTTGCCGAAGGCGTGAACGCTGGAGAGCACGCCGGAGCGGGTCAGGAACGTGCCGAGGATCGTCAGCGCGAACGTCGCCACGAGCAAGCTCAGGTTCCAGACCCGCAGCATCCCCCGCCGCTCCTGGACGAGCACGGAGTGGAGGTACGCCGTCGCCGTGAGCCATGGCAGGAAGCTGGCGTTCTCCACTGGGTCCCACGCCCACACGCCGCTCCAGCCGAGCACCTCGTAGCTCCACCACCCGCCGAGCAGGACGCCGATCGTCAGGAAGCCCCACGAGAACAGCGCCCACCGACGCGTCTCCAGGAGCCAGCCCTCACCGACGCGCCCGGTGACGAGTGCGGCGATGGCGAACGCAAACGGCACGGTGAACCCGACGTAGCCGAGGTACAGGATCGGCGGGTGGAACAGCACGAGCACGTGGTTCTGCAGCAGCGGGTTGGGACCGCGGGACATGGCCTCGGTGAAGCCCGGCGCGCCGTTGGCGAACGGGTCGGCGGGGCCGAAACTGAGCAGCGCGAACGCGCCGAGCACGACGAACATCACGACCAGCGCCCACCCGACCAGGACGTCGTCGGCCCTGTTGCGGAACCGCCATCCGACGGCCGCCGCGAAGCCGGCCAGCACGACGACCCACAGCAGGATCGAGCCCTCCAGCGCCGACCACATGGCGGCGACGTTGTAGAGCCGTGGCGTCGAGCGCGACCCGACCTGCTGGATGTAGGCCAGTGAGTAGTCGCGGGTGATCAGCGCCCGCTGCATCATCACGACGGCGAGCACGACGCCGGCCAACCCCAGGAACGTGTACCGCGGCGCCCAGCGCAGCACTCTCCGGTCGCCGGCGCGCACGCCGTACGCCGTGCCCAGCGCGCCGCACGTGGCGGCGACGAGCGTGAGCATCAGCCCCGCCCGGCCGACGGCGCCGTTCAGGCTGGCGGCGAGCATGTTCCGGATTCGGCGGAGACGTCGCCGGAGTCGAGCCGGTCGGCGTTCTCGGCGACGTACTCGTTGGAGTGCTTGACCTCGACGCGGTCACCCTCGAACGTACCGTTGACCAGCTCGCCGTGGACGACCACCGGCTGGCACTCCTCGAAGATGCCGCCGGGCTGGCCGTCGTAGCGGACCGGCAACGTGGCGCCGTGGAACGAGATCGTGAACGCCGTCCTGGCGCCGTCCGTGTGGACCGACCCGGCGTCGACAGTGCCCTGCACGCGCAGCCGGCGGTGCTCCTCGCAGCCGTCGCGGCGGCCGATCTCGTCGACGTTGCAGTAGTAGTCGACGGCCGACCGCAAGAACTGGGTGACGATGACACCGCCGGCGACGAGCACCAGCGCGACGAGCACGATCGGCGCCCAGCGGCGGCGCGACGGCGTCGGCGACGCTGCGGTGTCGGGGAGCGTGCGGGGGGAGAGGTCCATGGGGTGGTTGGATCGGCGTTCGGTCAGGTCCAGGGCTTGGCGTGATCGGGCAGGTCCCTCGTCACCCGGCGGGCCCGGCGGGCCAGCCACACCGCGTACGTGGCCACCGCGCCGAACGTCACGACGTAGCTGCCGATGATGAAGCCGGCGTCCTCCATCAGCCGACCTCCGCCCGGCGGGCGGCGAGGGCGCGATCGAGCCCGGCATCGTCGGCGGCGTCCTCGGCGGCCAGCGTGCGCTGACGGTGAACGACCAGCCAGGCGTACATCAGTGTGAACGCGACGATCCCGACGAACAGAGTGAACAGCATGAGCCCGTCCATCTTGACGTCACCGTCGGGCCGCAGCACCGTCGCCTCCTGGTGCAGGCTGCGCCAGAGCCTGACGCTCCAGTGGACGAGCGGGATCTCGAGCACGGCGAGCAGCGCCAGGACCGCGCTGCGCCGGGCCCGCTGCTGGTGGCTGCCGCCCAGGCCTCGGACGGCCAGGTAGCCGACGTACGTGACGAAGAGGAAGGCGGTCGTCGTCAGGCGGGCGTCCCATTCCCAGAACACACCCCACGTGAGGCGGCCCCAGAGCATCCCGCTGACGAGCGTGATGCCCATGAACAGCACCCCGACCTCGGCGCTGGCGCCGGCCACGCGGTCCCAACCGAGCGCGTGGCTGCGGCGGAACAGGTACAGGCCGGAGGCGACGGCGGTGACGACGAACGCCAAGTAGGCCAGCCACGCCGACGGCACGTGGACGTAGAGGATGCGCACGGACTCGCGCTGATCGCGGTCGGCCGGCGAGAAGCCGAGACCGAACGCCGCCAGCCAGGCCACGCCGACGAGCGCAGCCGCACCGAGCAGCCGGGTGGCCCGGGTCGCCGTGCCGCTGGACGCGACATCGTCGCTCGCCGCGCTCGGCTCGGTCGCCAGCGTGTCGGCCACGTGCTCTCCGATCATTCGTCGATGAGCGCACCGAAGGCCAGCGTTCCCCCGGCGCCGAAGGCGACGGCGAAGACACCGACGACGCCCACCCAGGGCCAACCGTCGGCGACCGCCGTCCCACCGGTGCCGAGCGCTGCTTCGACCGCTCGGGTTGCTCCGATCAGGACGGGCGCCACCACCGGGAGCAGTAAGAGCGGGAGGAGGGTCTCCCGCCCCCTCGCGCCGGCAGCGAGGCCGCCGTAGAGCGTACCGACCGTGGCCAAGCCGAGGGTGGCGGCGATCCACGTCGCGGCGAGCAGGCCGATGCCGCTTGTCCGGAGCTCGGCGCCGTAGATGACCAGGGCCGTGCCGAGCAGCAGGAGGTAGAGCGCGGCGAGCTGGGTGGCCAACGCCGCCGTCTTGCCCCAGAACACCGCCGCGGCGTCGACGGCGGCCGCCCGGAGCGCGTCGAGCGCTCCGTCGTCGGCCTCCACGGCGAACGTCCGCTGCACGAGCAGGAGCAGGCTGAACAACATCGCCAACCAGACCAGGCCGGGGGCGACGGTCTGCAGGAGCGTCTCGGTCGTGGCGGAGGCTGCCGGGCGGGGCAGCCGGTCGACGGCGAAGGCGAACAGGACCATCACGATCGCCGCGAACGGCAGCACCTGGTTGAGCGCCACCCGGCTGCGCCACTCGATGCGCAGGTCCTTGGCGGCGACGAGCCCGACGACGCGCCAGAACCCCGGCCCGTCGTTCACGCGCTCACCATGCCGGCCGTGACGTCGACGGCGCGGGTGGCCAGCGACCCGGCCCGCTCGAGCTCATGGCTGGCGACCATGACGGTCGCGCCCGATGCCGCGGCCCGGCGCAACACGTCGTCGAGCTCGTCGCGGGCCGCGGCGTCGAGG
>JACCUL010000064.1 GCA_013811855.1 Acidimicrobiia bacterium | reverse complement strand
ATGACGGTCCGCTCGCCGCTCGCGGCCCGCGGCCCGGCGGTGGTCGCCATGGCCGTGGGTGCCGCTGTCACCGTCCTCGGATCGTCGCTTCCGTGGGTCCGCACCGGCGGGGCGCGGCGCAACAGCTACGACCTCTTCGCCCTCGTCGAGCGCTTCGGGTACTCGCCCGACGGTCCGGCCGGCGTGGCCCTGCGCTGGTGGCCCATCGTGCCGCTGCTCACGGCGCTGGCCGTCGTCGCCGCGTGGTGGGGGTGGCCCCGGACCGGCGGGGTCCTCGGCGTGGTCGCGGGTGGCTACGCCGGCGGGGTCGGGTTGGCGATCGGCGCAGCCGACGTGACGAACGCGGTCGAGATCCAGTTCGGCGCGCCGGTCACCGCGGCCGGCGGCGCGCTGCTGGTGCTCGGATCCCTGGCCGCCATCGTCCTCGGCTGGCGGGCGCCTCCTGCACCGGTCACGTGACCCACTGACCTCGTTCGACGAGCACGTCGCGCAGCACGACGGGGCGGTCGGTCATGATCCCGTCGACGCCCAGGTCGAGCAGGCGGCGCATCTCGGCCGGCTCGTCGATCGTCCACACGTGGACCGACACGCGGGAGCGTCGGGCCCCGGCGAGGAACCGGGGATCGACCATGCGGACCCGACCGTGGCGCACCGGCACCTGGGCGGCGAGCGCCGGCGACGCCGACCGACCGGTGATGCGCATCCAGGCCAGCTCGGCCGGTCCGGCGGACGTGCACAGGGTGGGCCCGAGCCGGGCCCGGAGCCGGCGCAGGCGTCGATCGCTGAACGCGGCGACGCAGACCCGGTCCAAGACCCCGGCCCGTTCGAGCTCGCGCGCCAGCGGTTCGACGGAGGCGTCGGCTTTGCAGTCGATGTTCCACCGCCGGTCGGGCCATGACGCCAGCAGGTCGGCCAGCCGGGGGATCGGCTCGCGGCCGTCGACGCGGGCCTGGCGCACCTCGGACCACGGCAGCTCGGCGATGCGGCCGGGCCGTCCGCACGTGCGGCTGAGGTCGTCGTCGTGGAACGCCACCACGACCCCGTCCGCCGTGGTGTGGACGTCGGTCTCCAGGTAGCGGTAGCCGAGGAGGACGGCGTGGGCGAACGCCGGCGCGGTGTTCTCCGGCGCCTCGCTGGCGCCGCCGCGATGGGCGAAGGCGATCGGACCGGTCCAGTCGAGATAGGGGTGGCGGGCCGGCCAGGCGGGTCCACCCACCGGGTCAGGCGGCACGCCGGAAGTATGGTCGGAGGCATGAGCAAGGAC
This sequence comes from Acidimicrobiia bacterium, assembly GCA_013811855.1. Taxonomy (GTDB): domain Bacteria; phylum Actinomycetota; class Acidimicrobiia; order Acidimicrobiales; family Ilumatobacteraceae; genus JALZMG01. The sequence goes on along the minus strand of JACCUL010000064.1, from coordinate 12,536 downwards.
GACGTGCGAGCAGGTTCGGACGGTTCCGTGAGGGCGCTGCCGCTCGCCGGCGAGCGGTACACCGGGAGCGAATCCGTCGCCGTCACGTCACCGTTCGACGGCCACGAGATCGGCCACATCCCGGCGTGCGGTCCCGACGACGTCGATCGAGCCGTGCGGTCGGCGAAGGCCGCCCTGGCCGCCGGGCCGTTGCCGCGGTGGAGGCGGGCGGAGATCCTCGACACGGCCGCCCGCCTGCTCGCGCAGCGACGCGACCAGTTCGCCGAGATCATCGCCGAGGAGGCCGCCAAGCCGATCAAGACGGCGCGCGTCGAGGCTGAGCGGGCCGTCGGGACGTTCCAGTTCGCCGCCGCCGAGGCGCGCACGCTCGCCGGCGACGTCGTCGCGCTGGACGCCATCCCGAGCGGCGAGGGCAAGGTCGGGTTCACGATGCGCGTGCCGATCGGCGTCGTCGGCGCCATCGCCCCGTTCAACTTCCCGCTCAACCTCGTCGCCCACAAGCTGGCCCCGGCGATCGCCGCCGGCTGCCCGGTCGTGCTCAAGCCCGCCAGCCAGACCCCGTTCAGCGGTATCGCCCTCGCCGAGCTGCTGATCGACGACTGCGGGCTGCCGCCCGAGTGGCTGCACGTCGTGACGGGCGGCGGCAGCACCGTCGGCAACGCCATCGTCGACCACGACGACATCGCGATGATCACGTTCACCGGCTCGCCGGAGGTCGGCTGGTCGATCCGGGGGCGTGCGCCGCGCAAGAAGGTCGGCCTCGAGCTGGGCAACAACGCCCCGGTCATCATCGAGGCCGACAGCGACTGGGCCGCGGCGGCGACGAAGATCCGTTCCGCCGGGTTCTCCCACGCCGGGCAGAGCTGCATCTCGACGCAGCGCATCCTCGTCCAGGACGCCATCGCCGACTCCTTCACCGAGGCCCTGGTCAAGGAGGTGTCGTCGCTCGTCGTCGGCGACCCGATGGACGAGCAGACCGAGGTCTCGGCGCTGATCTCGGAGAGCGAGCGCGATCGCGTCAAGGAGTGGATCGACGAGGCTGTGGCGCAGGGCGCCACGGTCGCCCACGGTGGCGGGGTGGACGACGACGGAGTGCTCGGGCCGACGGTGCTGACCGGCGTCAGCCCGGACATGAAGGTGTGCTCGCAGGAGGTGTTCGGGCCCGTCGTCGCCATCGCCACGTACGAGGATCTCGACGACGCCCTACGGCTGGCCAACGACAGCCGCTACGGGCTGCAGGCGGCGATCTTCACCCACAACGTCGGCGACGCCATCAAGGCCTTCCAGACGCTCGACTTCGGCGGCGTGCTCGTCAACGAGGTGCCGACATGGCGGGCCGACCAGCAGCCGTACGGCGGGCTGCGCGACAGCGGCAACACCCGGGAGGGCCCGGCGTACTCGGTGCGCGAGATGACCGAGGTGCGCATGGTGATCCTGTCGCCGTGAGGCCGAGCCGCCGGGCCGGGCGTCCATCGTGACGATGCGCTGGGGCGTGCTCGGCGCGTCGTCGCGCATCCACCGCCAACGGCTGCGCCCGGCATTCGCGCTCGCAGGGCAGCGCATCGTGGCCGAGGCGTCCAGGCGCGGCGACGACTTGTCGGCGTACGAAGAGTTGCTCGCCGACGACGGCGTCGACGCCGTGTACGTCCCGCTGCCGAACGCACTGCACGTCCCGTGGATCACACGGGCACTGGAGTGCGGCAAGCACGTGCTGTGCGAGAAGCCTTTGACGATGAGCGGTGCCGAGACCGAGTCGGTCTTCGCCGCCGCCGCGGACGCAGGGCGGCACCTGTCGGAGGCGTACATGTGGCCGCACCACCCGCGCTCACGGCGGCTCGTCGAGCTCGTCTCGGCCGGCGACCTCGGCACGCTGATCAGCCACCACGCGGCGTTCACGTTCGTGCTCGACCGGCCGACCGATCACCGTTTCGACGAGCGCGGCGGCGGTGCGCTCCTCGATGTCGGGATCTACTGCCTCGGCCCGGCCCTGTTCGTCGGGGAGGTCGCCGAGCCGGGCGAGGTGGTCGCCCGCGCTCGTCGGAGCGAGACGGGTGTCGACGTGTCGATGAGCGGATCGGTCGTCCTCGCCGGTGACGCCACGGCGTCGTTCGTCGTCTCGTACGAGGCGCCGGCCCGGCGCCAGCAGGTCCTCACCGGCACGGGCGGGCTCGTCGTCATCGACAACCACGTGCCCGGCCCCGAGCGACCGGGCTCCTTCAGCGTGCTGCGACCCGACGGCTCCCGTGAGGAGGTCGGCCACGCCGGCGCCAACGCCTACGAGCGGATGGTCACGGCCTTCGCCGCCGAGGCCGCCGGTGAGGTCGAGCCCCGCTGGGGCGCCCCGGCGGCCGTCCGCCTGGCCCACCTCATCGACGCCCTCCACGCCGCCTCGGCGAGTTCTTGACGCAAGTTCGTCAGGAAAACCCTGTGCGCCGACCTCGTCAGAACCGGCGCTCGCCGTCAGATGGTGCGGCCGGCGGCGGACCAGTACTCGTCCTTGAGGAGGCGCTTGTAGAGCTTGCCCGTGGGGTGACGGGGAAGCTCGTCGCGGAAGTCGACGGAGCGCGGGCACTTGACGGCAGCCAACTGGCTGCGGCAGAACGCGATCAGCTCCCGCTCCAAGGCCGCCTTGGCGTCGTCGTCGGCGGGCATCGCGGCCGGCTGGACGACGGCTTTGACCTCCTCGCCGAAGTCGTCGTTGGGCACGCCGAGCACGGCTGCATCGAACACCGCCGGATGGGTCACGAGGACGTTCTCGGCCTCCTGCGGGTACACGTTCACGCCTCCGGTGATGATCATGTACGCCTTGCGGTCGGTGAGGTGGAGGAACCCGTCACCGTCGAGGAAGCCGACGTCGCCGAGCGTGCTCCACCCTCGATCGTCTCGTGAGCTCGCGGTCGTGGCGGGGTCGTTGTGGTACTCGAACCGGGCGCCGCCCTCGAAGTAGACCGTGCCGCTCTCGCCGGCCGGCAGCTCCGCGCCGTCGTCGCCGACGACGTGCAGCGTGCAGCCGATCGGGAAGCCGACCGTCCCCGGGTGGGCCAACCACTGCTCGCTGTTGCAGTACACGAAACCGTTGCCCTCGGTGCCGGCGTAGTACTCGTGGACGACCGGTCCGAACCACTCGATCATCTGGCGCTTCACGAGGACCGGGCACGGCGCGGCGGCGTGGATCACGTAGTGCAGCGACGAGACGTCGTAGCGGCTGCGCACATCGGGGTCGAGCTTGAGCAGGCGGACGAACATCGTCGGCACGACCTGGGTGTGCGTCACGCGGTGCCGCTCGACGAGCTGGAGGAACTCCTCCGGGTCGAACCGCTCCATCACGATGACGGTCGCGCCGAGTACGTGGGCGGCCATGCAGAAGCGCAGCGGCGCGGCGTGGTACAGCGGGGCCGGCGACAGGTACACCGTCTCGGCGGTGCCGCCGAACAGGATCTGCAGCAGGCCGGTCACCGGCGTCATCGACGTCGCCAGCGGCTGCCCGGCGAAGGATTTCGCGACGCCCTTGGGTCGTCCCGTCGTCCCGGAGGAGTAGAGCATGTCGTCGCCGGCGACGCGGTCGGCGAGTGGCTCGACCGACGCCGCGTCGACCGTCGCCTCGTACGAGTCGTAGCCGTCGACGGTGCCGTCGAGCATCAGCCGCAGGCCCACGGCGGGCGTGTCGGCCAGCACCGCCGTGGCCTGGTCGGCGAGGTGGCGGGACGTGATGAACACCGTCGCCGCACAGTCGCCGAGGATGTACGCGAGCTCGCCGCTGGTCAGGCGCGACGACGTCGCCGTATACACGGCACCGGCGTAGTGGCAGCCCCACAGGATCTCGAGGAAGCGCTGGTGGTTCTCCAGACAGAGCGCGACGTGGTCGCCGGGCAGCACGCCGGCGGCCCGCAGCACGCGCGACAGGCGGTTGGCGGCGGCGTCGAGCTCGGTGAACGTCTGCACGGCGCCCGAGCCGGCCATGATCACGGCCGGCGAGTCGGGGGTGGTCGCGGCGTGGACGCCGGGGTACATGCGGAGAAGGTAACCGCCGATACGTTGCCGTGATGGAGCCGGGACCAGATGACGCCCCGGCGTTGCGACGGTTCGCCGAGCTGGTCACCGGAGCCGCCGACGACGTGCCGCTCGACCTCACCGCGCTGGCGGTGGCCGAGGTGCTGCGCCGGACGACCGACCGCGCCGGCGCGCTGCAGACCCTCGACCGGCTCGCCGAGACGTGCCCGCAACCGACGTTCCCGGCGCTCGTGTCCCACCTCTTCGACGTCCAGCGGTACGGCGCTCCGGGCTCGATGCAGGAGCCGCACCACTCGCTGCTCGATCTCGTGCTGGCCAGCCGCCGCGGCGTGCCGATCGTGACGGCCGTCGTCGTGATCGAGGTCGGCCGCCGCCTCGACGTTCCGGTGCGCGGAGTGGGCATGCCGATGCACTTCCTCCTGGTCGACGGCAACGACCCGGAGGCCGTCGTCGACCCGGTCGGCGGGGCGGTGGTCGGGCGGCGCGGCGCCCGGGAGCGCTTCGAGCTGATGGCCCGCGGCCGGGCGCCGTGGAAGGACAAGTACCTGCGCACCGTGCCCGCCCGCCACATCGTCATCCGGATGCTGAGCAACCTGCGCGCCGCGTACCTGCACCGCGGGCACACCGTGCCGCTGGCCCTCGTCGATGCGATGCGCGCCGCCGTGCCCGAACTGGCCGCAGAGCAGGCCGGCGCAGCCCGACGCTCCGCGGCGTTCAACTGACGTTCGGCTCCCTGCGCACCGACGACGGGCGGTACCTTCGGCCCATGACGTTCCCCGGCCACGACACCTGCTGCCAGCGCAACCGCTTGCCGCTCGCTCGCCGGCGCTCGCTCGCGCGCAGTCGCGGCAGGGTCCACGGATGACCGTCACAGATGCGACGACCGGGACCGAGGAGCAGCAGGTGCAGGACCGGCTCGACGACCTGCTGAAGGAGTTCCCCCCCGATCGCACCGATCCCCAGACCTTCCTCGGCGAGCAGTTCGACCGCGGGCTGGCGTGGGTCCACTTCCCGGTCGGCCACGGCGGCCTCGACGCCAACCCGAAGCTGCAGAAGTCCGTCGCGGAGCGCATCCAGGCGGCCGGCGGGCCCAACCCCTACTACCGCAACCCGATCGGCTACGGCATGTGCGGCCCGACCGTCGTCGTGTGGGGGAGCGAGGAGCAGCGCCGGCGCTACCTCCGCCCGCTGTTCACCGGCGGGGAGATCTGGTGCCAGTTGTGCTCCGAACCGGGCGCCGGCTCGGACTTTGCCGGCCTCTCGTCGCGGGGCCAGCGCGACGGCGACGAGTGGATCGTCAACGGCCAGAAGGTCTGGACGACGCTCGCCCACGTGTCGCGTTGGGGCCTGCTCGTGGTGCGCACCGACCCTGAGGCGGTCAAGCACGCCGGGCTGACGGCGTTCGTCGTCGACATGCGGGCGCCGGGAGTGGAGGTCCGCCCGCTGCGCCAGATGACCGGCGAGGCCGAGTTCAACGAGGTGTACTTCACCGACGTCCGCATCCCCGTCGGCGAACTGTTGGGCAACCCCGGCGACGGCTGGCGGGTCTCGTTGACCACGTTGATGAACGAGCGGGTGGCCATCGGCGGTGTCATCCCGCCCAAGGGTTCAGGGGCCATCGCCATCCTCGTCGATGCGTGGCGCAAGCTGCCCGAGGAGCACCGCGACGCGGCGACGCTCGACGACGTGATGAAGCTCTGGGCCCGGGCCGAGGTCCTGCGCCTGACGAACTGGCGGGCCAACACGGCCCGCCGCAAGGGCGACCCGGGGCCGGAGGGGTCGATCGGCAAGATCGCCTCGGCCGAGCTGAACAAGGACGTCTGGTCCAAGGTCGTCGACCTCCTCGGCGCCGACGGGATGCTCTACGGCAGCTACGCGATGGCCCGCCCGGAGATCACGATGGGCGCCGACTCGCTGCAGAAGGCGTTCCTGCGCAGCCGGGCCAACTCGATCGAAGGCGGCACGACCGAGGTGATGAAGAACATCCTCGGCGAACGCGTGCTCGGCCTCCCGGGCGACGTCCGCGTCGACCGTGAGGTCCCCTGGAGCCAGGTGCCCCGCAACTGACGGGACGACTCAGCCGGCCAGGGCCGTCAGCACGTCGCTGGCGCTGAGCGCCCGGTCGTCCATCCGGCGACCATCGATGCGCGAACCACCGAGCATGGCGGTCGCCGCGGTCTCGACAGCCGATTGCAGCTCGCGCAGGTTGCGCGGCGGCGGGAAGTACTCGTCCTCCTCGGTGACGGCGACCAGTTCGACGCCCTGCGCCGGCGCCAGCCGGTCGATGACCTGGGTGACGAGCTCGTTGGGCGCCGAGGCACCGGCCGTAACGCCGACGACGGCCGCCCGGAGGATCTCGTCGGGGACCTCGTCGGGGTTGTCGACGCGGGCGACGAGGGGGCAGCCAGCCTCCTGCGCCAGCTTCTCCAGGGCGCGCGTGTTCGATGAGTTGGCCGAGCCGATCACGACGATGGCGTCGCACTGGTTGGCCAGCTCCATCAACGCCGACTGGCGGTTCGTGGTGGCGAAGCACAGGTCGCTGCGCCCCGGTGTCCACACGTCCGGGAAGCGCTCGCGCACGGCGTCGGCCACCCCGGCCCAATCGCGGTGCGACAGCGTGGTCTGGGCCAGCAGGGCGACGGGCTGGTCCGTCGTCGGCAGCGCGGCGACGTCGGCCGCCGACTCGACACGGTCGATGGCGTCGGGAGCGACGGCCATCGTCCCGACGGCCTCCTCGTGGCCCTCGTGGCCGACGTAGACGATGCGGAAACCCTTGCCGGCGCGGACGCGCACCTCATGATGGACCTTCGTCACCAGCGGACAGACCGAGTCGACGACGTAGCTGCCGCGGGCCCGGGCGGCCTCGACGATGTCGGGGGGCGAACCGTGCGCCGACAGCATGATCGGCGAGCCCATCGGCACGTCGGCGATGTCGTCGACGAACACGACGCCTTGGCGCTCGAACCGCTCGACGATCCGCCTGTTGTGAACGATCTCGTGGTAGCAGTACACGGACCCGTCGAACGTGCGCACCATCCACGCCAGCGCCTTGATGGCCATCTCCACACCGGCGCAGAACCCGCGCGGCTCGGCGAGGAGTACGCGCTCGACCATGCGCGAACCACGCTACCGGCCGACCTATCCGCTCAAGTCCTTAGCCTGGGTGAGCCATGTCAGCCCCCCTCGTCCTCGCCGTGACGCCCGGGTCACCGGCCGCGCTGGCCGGCCTCGTGCCGGGCGACGTCGTGCGGCGCGTCGACGGGCGGGTGCCGCGCGACGTCATCGAGTGGCGCCTCTGGACCGACGAGGCCGACGTCATGCTCGACGTGGACCGCAACGGCGTCGAGCTCGACGTCGAGGTCGCCAAGCCGGCCGGCCAGCCCCTCGGCGCCGAGGTGTCGAGCGCCGTGTTCGACCGGGTCCGCACGTGCGACAACCACTGCGAGTTCTGCTTCATCTACCAGCTCCCGAAGGGCCTGCGCCGCAGCCTGTACCTCAAGGACGACGACTACCGGTTGAGCTTCCTGTACGGGAACTTCACGACGCTCACCCGGTTCACCGAGGCCGACCTCGAGCGCGTTGTGACCGAGGGCCTGTCGCCGTTGCACGTCAGCATCCACAGCACCGATCCGGAACGGCGGGCCCGCATGCTGCGCAACCCCCGCGGCGCCACCAGCCTGCGCTGGCTGCGGGCGCTGCTCGACCACGGGATCGAGGTGCGGGGCCAGGTCGTCGTGTGCCCCGGTGTCAACGATGGCGTTGCGCTGGAGGACACGTTGGCCGGCGTGCTCGACGAGTACCCGGAGCTGACGACGCTCGCCGTCGTGCCCCTCGGCGTCTCCCGGTTCAACCCCGAGCCGTCGATGCGCCCGCACCGCAGGGAGGAGGCGGCCGCCGTCGTCGACGCCGTCGCGCGGTGGCAGGCCGTGTACCAGCGCTGCCTCGGCCGGCGTCTCGTCCATGCCGGTGACGAGTACTACTTGATGGCCGACCTCCCGTTCCCGGACGCCTCGACGTACGACGGGTTCCCGATGCACGAGGACGGGATCGGCATGGCCAGGACGTTCGAGCTCGAGTTCGGCGATGCCGGCACCGAGGTGACCGGCACCCGCAGGGGCTTCTTCGCCGCCGTCGACGCCGGCCCGCCACCGCCGCCCAACCCGACGGCGTACACGGGCCTGCGCGCCGGGCGCCACCCGGTCGGTGGCGGAATGGCGGTGGCCCTCCTCCCGCGTCGCGACGCCCCGGTCGGCATCCTCACCGGGCGGATGGGGGCGCTGGTCGTCGGGCCATTGGTCGCCCGCCTCGATCGACGTGACGTGCGGGTGATCCCGGTGCCCAACGAGTTCTTCGGCGGCAACACCGGCGTCACCGGGCTGATGGTGGGTGCCGACGTGGCCGCCGTCCTGGCCGAGCAGCCGGCCGGCCACCGTTACCTGCTGCCCGACGTGTGCCTGTCCGACGACGGCCGGTTCCTCGACGGCGGCTCGGTGGATGACCTGCTGCACCCCGTCGAGGTCGTGCCCACCGACGGACAGGCGCTGCGCCGCGCCCTCGACGTCCGGAGCCCGACGTGAGCGAGCACCAGTGAGCGTCGATGGTCTGCCGGTCGTGGCCGTCGTCGGGCGGCCGAACGTCGGCAAGAGCACCCTGTTCAACCGCATCGTCGGCGAGCAGTCGGCGATCGTCGAGGACCATCCCGGCGTGACGCGGGACCGCAACGCCGTGCCCGCCGAGTGGCTCGGCGTACCGTTCACGATCGTCGACACGGGGGGGTGGATGCCCGGCGGCAGCGACCTGGAGGCCAAGGTCAGCCGGCAGGTCGAGGCGGCCGTCCGCTCGGCCGACGTCGTGTTGTTCGTCGTCGACGCGGCGATCGGCATGACCGACGACGACGCGGCCATCGCCGACTGGCTGCGCCGCTCGGGTCGCGACGTGCTGGTCGTCGCCAACAAGTCCGACAACGACCGGCGCGAGGACGAGCGGTGGGAGTTCCTCTCCCTCGGTCTCGGCGAGCCGTACCCGATCAGTGCCCTGCACGGCCGACGGGCCGGCGACCTGCTCGACGTCGTGCTGGAGCGGTTCCCGCCCGCCGACGAAGCGACGGCGAGCGACGACGGCGACGTTGCCGCGCGCACCGGGGACCCCGACGTCCCGTGGACCCCGGACGAGCCTCGCCCGCCGCGGGTCGCCATCATCGGCCGGCCCAACGTCGGCAAGAGCACGCTGTTCAATCGGCTCGTCGGCGCGGACCGCTCTGTCGTCCACGATCTCCCTGGAACGACCCGCGACGCCATCGACACGCTGGTCGAGACGCAGGACGGTCCGATCGTGTACGTCGATACGGCCGGCATGCGGCGGCGCTCCCGCATCGACGACGCCGCCGAGTACTACTCGCTCGTGCGGGCGCTGCGGGCCATCGACGACGCCGACATCGCGCTGCTCGTGATCGACGCCGTCGAGGGAGTGACCGGTCAGGACCAACGGCTGGCCGAGCGCATCGACGCGGCCGGCTGCCCGATCCTCGTGGTGTTCAACAAGTGGGAGCTGATCACCGACGCCGAGGACCGCACCATTCGCCTGGCCGAGCTGGCCCGCAAGCTGGCGTTCATCGGTGAGGCGCCGGTGCTGAAGATCTCGGCGCTGACCGGCAAGGGTGTCCACCACCTGCGCCCGGTGCTGCAGGACGCCATCACGCAGTACCACCGACGGGTGCCGACGAGGGATGTCAACCGGGTCATCATCGACGCTCAGCAGCGCCACCCGGCCCCTGGCGGGGCCAAGGTGCTGTTCGCCGTGCAGGGCGCCAGCGATCCGCCGACGTTCACGCTGTTCACGAACCGGGAGCTGCCGAACACGTACGTGCGGTACCTCGAACGGTCGATCCGGGAGGCGTTCGGGTTCGGCTCGACGCCGCTCAAGCTCCGCGTGCGCCGTCGGAGCGGATGACGTCGTGCCCTGGTGCGACGACTGCGCCAAGTACTGGGCGCCCTCGACGATGACGCCGGCGGGGGAGTGCCCCCGCTGCGGACGCCTTCTCGACGAGCCCGAACTGGCGGCGCGGCCCACCAACGCCGGGGAGCCCGATGACGAGCAAGGGGTCGACGAGAAGGCGCCGTGGCACTTCAAGCTGATGGTCGTCGCCCTCGTCGTGTACCTCGTGTACCGGTTCTACGACCTGCTGTTCGCCTGACCGCGAACTCCGGCGAGACTGGCGCCATGACTGTCACGGGCGTCCACCACGTCTCCCTCAACGTCGCCGACGTCGAGGCCGCCCTCTCCTTCTACGTCGGCGGGCTCGGCCTGACGGTCCGTGACGACAGGCCCAATTTGCCCTTCGGCGGCGCCTGGCTCGACGCCGGCCAAGAGCAGATCCACCTCATCCGCGCCGACCCTCCGCACGACCACGGCCAGCACTTCGCCTTCGCCGTCGACGACCTCGACGCCATCGTCGCCGCGCTGCGCCAGCAGAGTGTCCAGGTCAGCGCCCCGAAGCCCATCGGCTCCGGCCGCCAGGCGTTCTGCCACGACCCGGCCGGCAACCGCGTCGAGCTGCACGAGCCGGCGCCGCCGATGGGATCATCGCCTGGCGCCTCGGCCACTGCCTGACACCCGACCGGTAGCATCGGCGCCCATCACGGGCTGTGGCGCAGTTTGGTTAGCGCGCTTGACTGGGGGTCAAGAGGCCGGGAGTTCAAATCTCCCCAGCCCGACGAGAAAGTCCAGTTGAGAGCCGGTGCGAACAGCACCGGTTCTCATTCGTTCCGGGCAAGTATGCACGATGTATGCAGCCGGAACGTCTACGATTCGCCCGTGCAGTGGGTGCAGGTCGGCGATCCCGAGGTGCAACGCCAGCGAGGCAAGTGGGTCGTCCGCCAGAGCGGCTACGACGCCGCCACGGGCAAACGCAAGGTCCGCCAGCTCGGCACCTACACCTCGCGCCGCGCCGCGCAAGCCCATCAGCAAGCGGTGCTGGACGGGCGGGCCGGCACCGAGGGTGAGACCGTCGGCGACTACCTCGAGGCGTCCTGGCTTCCAGCCAAGCAGGCCCGGGTCGAGGCCTCGACGTTCGACCAGTACACGTGGGCGGTGCGCCGCCACATCGTCCCGTTGCTTGGCGCGGTGCGGCTGCGGGACCTCACGGCCGAGGTGCTCGACCGTTGGCTAGTCGAGCTCGTCAGCGTCGACCCCGACACCGGAACGGCCCGGCTCGGCGCCACCTCGACGAGGCTCGTCCGAAAGGTGCTGTCGATGGCGTTGGAGGAAGCAGTGCAACGGGGTCGCCTCGCCCGTAACCCGGTCACGCTGACCCAGCCGCCGAGAGCGGCCCGACGACCCAGGCAGCTCGGCTGGACCCTGGAGCAGGCCCGTCAGTTCCTTGCGTCCGTGGGCGAGCACCGTCTCGCAGCAGCCTTCCACGTCGCGCTGGTCACCGGCCTCCGGCGCGGCGAGCTCCTCGCCCTGCGCTGGTCCGACGTCGACATCGAGCGCTGCCACTTGACGGTGGGCCAGCAACTCGCGGTGGAAGGCGGCCGGCCCCGGATGAAGCAGCTGAAGACGGAGTCGAGCCAGCGCGTCGTCACGTTCGGCCCCGGCCTGGTGGCCGCGCTCGCCGAGCATCGCCGGCGTCAGGATGGTGAGCGCTCCATGGTCAGGGAGGCGTGGCAGGACAGCGGCCTCGTGTTCACCACCCAGCTCGGCACGTGGATCGACCCGAACAACTTCGCTCGGTTGATGGACGTCCTCGTCGGGCAGGCGGGTGTTCCCCGCATCACGCCGAAGGGCCTGCGCCACACCGCACAGTCCGTCGGTCGAGTGGTCGTCGGTGACGACAAGGTCATGCAAGAGCGCCTCGGCCACGCCGACATCGAGGTGACGCTCAACACCTACACCCACACCGTCGCCGACCAGCACCGAGAGGCCGGCCGCCGGCTCGACGACGTTTTCGCAACACCCACCGAGCCGTGAGCGGCCTCCGGACCCGCCGCGAGGACCTCGCTGATGAGGCGCTCGTCGTCCTACGTGGCGGTGCGATGGAGATGCGCAGCCTCCGACTCGACGCGGTGCGCGCACACCGCCGCTTCGGAGAGTTCGCCATCTCCGTCCTCGCCGGCCCGGACGAGCCGGCGATCGACGAGCTGGCACGCACGACCCCGCGTCGGCACGTGGTGCTGACCCTCGTGACGGCCGGTGCCATCCGGTCCGCAGGGCTCGAGTTGCGGCCGGCTTTCCGACGGCCGCACTACTCGGTGGTGTTACCTGACCTCGACGACGGCCTTCATCGGCTGATGACCTGCCAGACTGTTGAGCGAGACAACCCGCACTACGTCCCGCCAGAGGCGCAGCCATGACCTACACCATCGACATCGACCGTGGACTGGAACACCCAGGACGACACGGGCCTTCCCTGGACCTTTCGCGACGACGCAGTCGACCCGTCGCGCATCGTGCCGGGAGCATTCGTCGTCGCCGGGCGCAGGTCGGCCATCGCCGTCGCCGAGGTCGTTGACGTCGGCGACGACGGC
>JACCUL010000062.1 GCA_013811855.1 Acidimicrobiia bacterium | reverse complement strand
GCGGCGACCTGGTCGAGGCGGCCGAGGCCGACCTCGCAACGACCATCGACGTCGTGCGCATCGACGGCGGGATGAGCGCCAACCCGACGTTCGCCCAGGCCGTGGCCGATGCCACCGGGCGGCGGGTCGAGGTGTCGCCGGTCGTCGAGGCCACGACGCTCGGTGCCGCGTTCCTGGCCGGTCTGGCGACCGGTGTGTGGGACGACATCGCCGACGCCGACCGCGCGTGGGAGCCCTCGGCGGTCCATGAGCCGGCGGCCCGCCTCGATCGGGACCGCTGGGCGGATGCCGTACGGCGAGCCGCGGGGTGGATCCCCGAGCTCTCGGCCCTCGACCTCTGAGTGCGACCCGCGGCCTAGAGTTGCGCCGACCTCGACCCCAGTGACCCGCGTGACCCGAGTGACCCGAGTGAAAGGACGTCTGCGTGGAGAATCCTTCCCGACGCCGTGTGCTGGCCGCCGGCCTGGCCGGCACCGCGCTCGGCCTGGTGGATCGCAGGGTCGCTTCGGCCGGCTCCACGCCGCCCAGCCCCGCCCCGGTGACCGCCGAGCCAGAGGCCCAGCCAACGGCCGAGGACGCCGGGTTGCTGGCCGCCGCTCGCGAGGCCGAGCTGGCCTCCCGTGACCTCTACCAGCTGGCCATCGACGCCGGGGCCGGCGGCGGCGACGGGACCATGGAGGCGCTGCGCGACGACCACGCCGCCTACGCCGACGTGCTCTCGGGGCTCATCGGGCGCGACGCCACACAGTCCCGCGACGAGGAGCTGTTCGAGTCGCTCTCGGCGGGGTTCGACTCCGACGACACCGCCGGGGTCGCCGCGGCCGCGTACGACATGGAGTCGACGCTGGTCGCCACGCACAGCGCATTGCTGGGGCAGTTGAAAGGCCGCAACGGCGCCAAGACCATCGCCTCGATCCTGATGGTCGAGGCCCGGCACTGCGTCGTGCTGGCCGACGTCGCCGGGCTCGGCGACGACCTCGACGCGCTGTTCGTCAACGACGCCGAGCCGCGCGCGCTCACGCCGGTGGAGGGCTGACGATGACGCCTCCATTCCCCGACGCCGTCGTCACCCGCCGCTCCCTGCTCAAGGTCGGGGGCGCCACGGTGTCGATGGCCGCGCTCGTCGCCGCGTGCGGCGGCGACGACGCCGCCGCCCCCGGCAGGGTCGGCAACGCCCCGGTCGAGAGTCCGGCGCCGGACGAGGAGGCCGACGACGGCACGTACCTGCGCACGGCGGCATCCATGGAGCTGGCCCTCGTCCAGCTGTACGCCCGGCTGACCGAGCTCGGCGGCTTGGCCGGGGCCCAGCAGGCCCTCGTCGACCGCATGGCGAGCGACCACGAGGCGAACGCGGCGACGGCCAACGAGCTGGCCACGGCGGCCGGCGCCTCGGCCTTCGACTGCGCCAACCAGTGGTACCTCGACCGGTACATCGGCCCGGCCCTGGAACGCGTCGCCGGCAACGCCGACGCGGACATCCCGGAGTCCGACGACATCGCCCGCGACTCGCTGCGGATCGCGTCGACGTTCGAGACGACGGTCGCGGCGATGTACCAGCAGATGATCGAGCAGGTGCGGTCCCAGGAGTTGCGTGTCGAACTGGCCCCGCTCGGCGCGCTGGCCGCCCGCCACGCCGCCGCCGTCGCGATCACCGTCGGCGAGGCACCTGGCAGCTACGTCAGCCCGGCGACCAGCGGCGGCGACGTCACCCCCGACGAGAGCGGCTTCACGCCGCTGTACGCCATCCCCACCACGTTCGGCGCGGTGAGCGCGCAGGACATGGTCATCGGCGCCCGCAACGACGCCGGCCTGCGCTTCACGCTCCCCGTCGACACCCCGGCGGCCAACTCGTACATCTTCGACAACGCGGTCTGCGCGCCCTGAATCCCTACACTTCCCGACGACGGTGAGTCGACCGGGTGGCCGCGGTCGACCGGGTTCGCCCGGACGATCGAGGAAAGTCGGGACTCCACAGGACAGGGTGCTGGCGAGAGCCAGGTCGGGGTGACCTGACGGATCAGTGCAACAGAGAGAGACCGCCGATGGGCCGGGCAACCGGTCACAGGTGAGGGTGAAACGGTGTGGTAAGAGCGCACCAGCGTCCGGGGCGACCCGGGCGGCTCGGCAAACCCCATCCGGAGCAAGGCCGAGCAGGAGGCGCGGGTGGTCCGCCCTTTCCCCGCCACCGGCGGGGACCCCTCCGGGTAGGCCGCACAGATGGATGGCCACCGGCCGCCGAGAGGCGACCACAGAATCCCGCTTACAGGCCGACTCACCGTCACCATGGCCTCTGAGCAGGGACGATGCCCTGATGTCAGCCGCTAACAGCACCCGGCGTGCACATTTCATGCACATCGGCACCGAGGCCGGCGTCGATCACCCCGTGAGCGAGATCATCTCGCGGGTGAACGACTCTCGACTGGTGGTGACGTCGGCGTACAACCGGCCGAACGCCGCCGTCAATGCCTGCCGCTCCACGCCGGCCACGCCGCCGCGAGACTCCTCGACCATCTCACGCAGCTCGCCGAGCTCCCATAGAAGCACCTCGGTCAACTCGTCGAGCCGTTCATGCCATCCCGGGCTGAGCGCCGGCGGTTCACACCGCATCGGACACCCCTGCGGCCCGCAACCCGAGCCCGGCGTCGATCGCAGCCCTGATCCGGTCCTCGTCGTCCGGCCACAGATGCGAGTACGTGTCGAGCGTCTCGCTCGCGTTCTTGTGGCCGAGGAAGTGCTGCACCGCCGTCACGGAACACCCCGCCGCGATCAGCATCGAGGCGCAATGGTGACGCAGGTCGTGAGTGCTGGCGTCGATCCCCAGCCGTCGCGTCGCAGCGCGGAACGAGTCCGACCACGTCGACCGGCGCAACGGCGCCCGCGTCGACGACGTGAAGATCAGCCCCGACTCACCCGGCCCGTGACGCTCGAGGTGCGCGGCGAGGGCGTGACTGACCGTGTCCGGCAACGTGACCACCCGGTTCGAGCTCGGCGTTTTCGTCGGCCCGAAGCACACCGGACCCGAGGTCGGCGTCACCAACTGCCGATCGATCGTCACTCGGCGCCGCAGGAAGTCGACCCGGTCGACGGTGAGGCCGCAGGCCTCGCCCTGGCGCAACCCGAGCCCCGCCGAAGTGATCACGAGCGCCCGGTACTGCGTCGGCACGGCCCCGGCGATCGCGTAGACCTGCTCGACCGTCAGCGGAACCAGCGCCGATCCGGCCCGATCCGCCCGAGGCAGCCGAACCCCGTCACACGGCGACTCGTGGATCAGCCGATCGGCGCGCGCGGCCCGCATCACCGCGGCGAGCACCCGGAAGTACGACTCGACTGTCGACGCTGCCAGGCCGTCGGCGCTCATTCGTCCGACCCATGCCTGCACCTCTGACCGGGTGACGGCGCGGAGCTGGTGACGGCCGAACGCCGGCACGATCTGCGCGCCGAGCACATGACGGACCCGCTCGCGGCTTGATGGCCGCCACGGCTGCCCCTCGGCCCACCGGCCGGCGAACACCGCCACCGTCTCCCGCCCGGCGTCCGGATCGATGTAGGCGCCCCGCAACGCGTCCACGGTGACCGTGGCGAGGAATCGGTCGGCGTCGAGCTTGCGGTCGAAGCTCCTGGCGCGTTGACGGCCGGCCGGATCGCGCCAGCGGGCGAGGTAGTTGCCGTTCGGCTTGCGCTCGATGCTCATGGCTGATCCTCCTGTTCCGCCTCGACGCGGGCTCGGTGTCGTAGCAGGGCGATGTCCGTCTCTGCGCCCTCGAGCAGGTGGTCGATCGCGGCGAGAACTCGACTGCGATCGTCTGTCGTCTCAAGCTCGGCACCGGCAAGCGATTGGACGGACGCGATCGTGCCGATCAGATTGCGGAGGCCGGACAGACGTGTCTCCGCCAAGAAAACGAAATCCGGACAGGCCTCCAGGTAGAACCGCCGGTCGACCGACGCCGGGTCGGGCGGCACTTGTGGGACCTTGCGCTTCGGATCGATGCGGCGACCGCCCGACGCCTTCGCGCCGGTCATCCAGCGCCAGAGGTTCTCGGTTGACGTCGCGATGTTCGGCGCAATCCGCGCCGGTCCCGCGTTCGCCACGAGCAGCGCTGCCGGCGAAGCCCCCAGCACGTACGCGAGGGCCACAAGCTCGTCCACCGTCACGCCTCGTTGTCCGAGCTCGACCTTCGCCACGGTGCTGCGCACCCAGCTGTACCCAAGCTCGTCCATCCGCGAGGCGACCTCGTCCTGGGTCCAGCCGCGCTTGTTACGCAGGTCGAGCAGGCGGCTGCGGAGGGCTTCGGATGGCAGCGGCGCCAGGGGTTTGGGGTTGACTGCTGTCGGCATGGTGTCCGATTCTAGGACTATTCGTGCTGTCACGTCAAGGCTCGTGTAACTTTCGGAACTGGCACGCAACGTGCCCACTCCGAACGAGAGGACTACCGATAATGACGCTCATCGACTCACCGGAATTGGCCGCCATGCTCAAGGTGCCGCAGCGAACGTTGGACACGTGGGCGTATCTCGGGAAGGGGCCGGCGTACAGGAAGATCGGACGCCATCGGCGCTACCGGCTCGATGAGGTTGAGGCCTGGCTGGAGTCTCAGAAGCACGGCGGTCCGGATGCACCGGCCTGACCCCGGACGCGCCGCCGCCGCCAGGAGGGGACCTGACGGCGGAGCAGGATCACCGGCCAAAGCGATCACCCTGAACCTTACACCCGACGTGTCGGCATGTCCGGTCTGTGCCGAGCATGGCCGCTGGCCGAGCTGGCATCGAGGCGGCCATTGCCGCCGCTGCCACGCCTCGTGGTCCGGGACGGCGGCGGCCCACGCCGTGTGCTGTCACCGCACGTTCTCGTCATCGTCCGCGGCGGATCGACACCTCGTCCGCGGTGCCTGCACCGACCCCGCCACCCTCACCGGTTTCGAGCACGTCGAACGGGCCGACGGGGACCGCTACTGGACGCCCGTCAGGACCCCGCGATCGCAGGGTTTCAGCGACGCAACGGCGGTGGCGTCGTGACCGGTCTAGTGGTCGCGGTCCTCCCCGATGCCGTGCACCGGCGGCTGACCACGATCGTCGACCGCGTCGAACGCAACGGCACCGGCTGCCGCCACCTCGAACGCACCGGGACGGGCTACCTGTGCGTCCAGCATCCGCACATAGTGCGCTGCTTGGCCTGCGCGGCGACCCACGTCGACTGTCACACATGGGTCGAGGAATTCACCTGCGACGTGTGCGGGAAAGCGCTCGACCGCGGCGGCGATGCCTACCTCGGGCTGTGCAACCCCGTCGAGATTGACACAACCGTCAGCCTGGGCCGCGGGCGGCGGGCGGCGATCGGCATCGTCGTCGCCTTCGGGTGGGGCGCGTGCTCGGCGTGCTCGACAACGCTGGCGGTGAGCTCGTGACCGCCGCCGAGCGTCACACCCTCGACATGTTTGGCGATCCGCCGGCGGCGGATGATTCCGAGCCCGGGGATACCGGCGAGCACCTCGACGCCGTGCTCGGCGAGGTCAGGGGTCACCTGTTCGTCGGGTTCGGCTCCGATCAGCGGGTGACCGCCAGCGGGAAGGTCGAGCACGGAACGTGGAACGAACGGTCGTTTCGGTGGCCGACGCAACGCACCGAGATTGTCGAGGCGGTGCGCCATGGTGTCGTGTCGGGCGCCGATGTGTACTTCACGCCGTCGCTGAGCGAGAACCCGGTGCGCAAGCTGTCGGCGTCGGTGCCGGGCCGCAAGGAGGCGACCCGCAAGCCGCTGCCGGTCTCGGCGCTGTGGGCCGACCTCGACGGTGAACCTCACCCCGGACGCATCCGCCAGCTCGTCAACGGTGGAGCCTGGCGGGTGGCCAGCGGCTCCGCTCCCGACCGGCACCACCTCTACGTGCCACTCGTCGAACCCGCCGAGCCTGACGTCGCCACAGACCTGCTCGGACGGCTCGCTGCCTACCTCGCCGCCGATCCGGCCGTCGCCCGACACGGCGCCTACCTGCGACCCGCCGGCACCCTGAACCGCAAGCCCGACACCCTCGGCGTCGGACCGCCAGGGTCGGTGCATCTCGTCGACCAG
Source organism: Acidimicrobiia bacterium (assembly GCA_013811855.1). GTDB lineage: Bacteria > Actinomycetota > Acidimicrobiia > Acidimicrobiales > Ilumatobacteraceae > JALZMG01. Next base: position 2,462 of record JACCUL010000062.1, on the reverse strand, counting down.
CTCTGTGAGGCGCGGTGGACCGTCGACACGCTTGACGACCTGTTGCCGCCAGTCGAGCACGCAGCCGCCAACCTCGCCGCGATCCCGACACCCGAGGACGTCCCCGACGTCAACGATCCGCTGGCCGAAGCGATCGCCGAGAAGGTCACCGACGGCATGGACAGGTCCAAGCGCAGCTACCGGGTGACCGGCATGTGCGTCGACGCCGGTTTCACCGACGGCCAGGTGCTGACGTTGATGCGCCAGCACGAGCCGACGTCGGCGAAGTTCGGTGCTCGGCTCGACATCGAGGTGGCGCGCGCCGTGACCAAGATCCGCAACGCGAAGCCGAACACGCCGACCGCGCCCGAGCGGAAGGTCACCGACACGGCGAGCACCGACGACGGACCGATCGACGACGAAGCAGCGCTGCCCGACGGGTTCCACGCCACCGACGTCGGGAACGCATCGCGGCTGGTCGCTGCTGCGGACGGGCGGATCCGGCACGTACACGGTTGGCAGAAGTGGATCACCTACAGCGACGACGACGGAGTGTGGATCCTCGACACCGGCGAAGCGCTCGTCACCGAGAAAGCCAAGCAAGTCCCGCGCCGACTGCTGCGCCTGGCCGCCGATCTCACCGGGAAGCAACGCGAGGCAGTCTGGCGGTTCGCGTTGCGCAGCGAGCAGGCGTCGTCGCTGGCGAACATGCTGCGTCTCGCACGTGGTGTGCCTGGCGTCCTCGTCGACCACCACGCGCTCGACGCCGACCCGTGGTCGCTGAACACCCTCAACGGCACCGTCAATCTGCGCTCCGGCACGCTGCGACCGCACGATCCTGACGACCTGCTCACCATGCAGGCGCCGGTCATGTACGACCCGGCGGCGCCGGCTCCGCTGTGGGACGCCTGCGTCCGCCGATGGCAACCCGATGCCGACGTTCGCGGGTTCCTGCAACGCGCCATCGGATCGGCCGCCACCGGTCATCCAGTCGAGAACCTGTTCGTCAATGTCGGCACCGGCGCCAACGGCAAGAGCAAGTTCTTCGGAGCGATCGCCGCCGTGCTGGGCCCGTTCTCGGTGATCCCGCACAAGTCGCTGCTCGTCGCCGGACGCCACGAAGGACACCCCACCCACGTCGCATCCTTGTTCCGAGCTCGGATGCTCGTCGCCCCCGAGACCTCCCAGGACGACCGGCTCGACGAGGAACAGGTGAAGAACCTCACCGGCGGCGACACGCTGCGCGCACGACGGATGCGCGAGGACGAGTGGTCCTTCGAGCCGTCATGGACAGCGTTTATGCACACCAACCACCGACCCCGGGTGCGAGGCATCGACGAAGGGATCTGGCGTCGTGTGCGGCTGATCTCGTGGGACGTCACGATCCCGGCCAGCGAACGAGATGAGCACCTCGCCTCCAAGCTCGCCGCGGAGGCGTCGGGCATCCTCAACTGGGTCGTGGCCGGCGCCGTCGACTGGAGCCAACGCGGGCTCGACGAGCCCGACAGCGTGCGCCTCGCCACCGAGGACTACCGGCGCGGTGAGGACCACCTCGGCAAGTTCCTCGCTGACACCATCGACACCAGCGACGAGGCCGAGTACGTCACCGCCCGCGATCTCCGCACCGCCTACGAGGCGTGGTGTGCCGATGCCGGCGAGACCGCCTGGTCACCACAACGCCTCGGAAGGGACCTGGCGGCACGCGGATTCGACACCGGCCGTGTCGGGTCCGAACGTCGCTGTTGGCTTGGGATGAGGCTCCGATGAGCAGATCTTGGACGCTTATGGACGCTTGCTCCGTATGGCGCACACCCACGCACGCGCGAGCGGTTATACGGAACAAGCGTCCAATAGCGTCCACGCTGCGGTTTCGCGATGGGGTCACTCCCAATCGCTGTGCACGAAAGCCCTGGTCGTGACAATCCACGACCTCGCCGCCGCCGTCGCCACCCACCGCGACATGGTCGTCGCCGTACCGCCTACCAGCCCGGCCCAACACCAAGCGGCTCCTCGGCCCGCCGCCGGCATGGCCGACATGACCCTCGACCACCTCCCCCTCGACGCCGACCCGGCCGACATCGCCCCGGCCGACGCGCTACGCCGCTGGCTCGACGCCCAACCAGGTTGGCGACGACACGCCGCCTGCGCCGGCACCGACCCGTCCGTGTTCTTCCCGGTGCGAGGCGAGTCCACCGCCGACGCCCTGCACGTGTGCGGCCGCTGCCCCGTGCTCACCGACTGCCGCGAGTGGGCCATAGCTGACGCCTCGCTCGACTACGGCGTGCTCGGCGGCATGACCGCCCGCGCACGCAAGGCCGCCCGACGAGCACGGCGTAACAGACCGAGCGCCCGATGACCGGCCGCCCGAACCGCCCCCATCACGCCGGCACGTATCAGCGTCGAGCTCGAGCCGTCCGCCTCGCTGCTGCGGCTAACCCCGATGGTTCACGGGACGTCGTGAGCGGGTGCGGATGGTGTTGTGT
>JACCUL010000049.1 GCA_013811855.1 Acidimicrobiia bacterium | reverse complement strand
CCGCGAGGGCGAGTTCGTCGTCTGGCGGAACGAGCCAGCCTGTCGGTCGAGTCGGGTCGAGGTTGACCATGAGCGGGAGCCCACCGCTGTTGGAGGCGATCACCGGGAGCCCGACCGCCATGGCCTCGAGGGGCGCCTGTGGGTACGAGTCGTTGACTGACGGCATGACCAGCGCATCGCAGGCGGCGAGCGCGCGGGGAAGCTCATCGTGCCCCCGCCACCCGGCGAAGAACACGCCATCGGAACCGATCCTTCGGGCGACGGTGACCGGGTGTTCGTCCTCCCACTCACCGGGATGACCTCCCCACACCACGAGAGATGTCGGACGAACGAATCGGGGTCGGGCGCGGGCGAACGCACGAACGAGCAATGGGACCCGCTTGGCGGAGGTGAAACGCCCGACGTAGATCAGCACCGTGGCGTCGCCGTCGACACCGAGGAGACGGTCGAGCTCTGGCTCGCGGTACGCGACCGTGCCGGCAACTCCGGTCTCGTCCCAGCCTTGCCCATCCTCGACGAGCCAGCGCCTGAAGTGCGCGCGGCGCTCCAGGCGGCTCATCGATCGAGGACAGAACTTGATCACGTCCACGCCGTTGGGGATGTCCGATACCCGCTCCGCATCGGCTCCGAGCGTCTCGGCTGCCGTCGCCGCATCGGCGGGTGACACGACGACCAGGTGGTCCGCGGCGTCGGCGTATCGGCGGAACCGATCGCGCCAGGCCTCGCCATGCTCCCACTGCTCCCATCGGGTCCTTCGCAGCAGCTCACGCTCCGAATCGCCGAGCTGGGAATGCCCGTCGGGGTTGGCCCGTACCCATTCGGGCATGCCGGACAGCGTCGTCCCCACCGACTTGGCGAACGCAGCGCGCTCGCTGACCGCCTCGAGGAACTTGATCTCGGTGCCGTGGAGATGGGCAACGACGACACCATGGGGCCAGCAACGCCGTACCGCTTCGTGCTGCGGCGTCAGATGATGAAGGTGGAAGACATCGGCGCGGCCTGCTCCAGCGGCACGAAACGGGGCCTCCCAGGCCGACGCCAGACGCCCGACGAGATCAGCGGGCACGGCCGAGAACAACACGTCCGGAACATCCCCGCCGTCTTCGTACGACGGGTGCATCGGCACGGCAGCACGGATCGCGCTTGCGCCCGTCTCGAACGCCCGCACCGCGTCGGAGTAGTCGAGGTAGTGCACGGGAGTGCCGGCGAAGAACGTCGGCGCATGGGTCTCGGCGCCCGAGTCGCCGAGCGATCCGGTGACGAGATCTACGGACCAGTCAGCAGCAACCAACGCCGTCGACAGGTAGCGCGCCACCTGTGCCGATCCACCACGCGGGAAGAAGAGCAACCCCATGACGACGCGTCCCTTGGCCACGGCGGGACACTACGGCCCACGTCGGAACGCTCTGAGGTCGTGTCCGGGGTCGTGAGCCGTGACGGTCAGGCGGCGCGAATGCTGTCGAGCAGGCGTGGGTCCAGGAGCTCGTCGCCGATGGTCTCGGGGCCGGCGAAGATGCCGAGGATCAGCGGGAAGACCGCCGCGTCCATGCTCGCCACGCGTTCGTTGACGTAGCGGCGGCGAGCGTCGCGGTTGTCGGCGTCCTCGGCCTGGGTCGCGGCCATCACATCGGCGGCAAACCGCAGGCGGGTCATGCGGGCCATCCGTTCGGCGCCGTAGGCGGCGAACGCATCGGCCGAACGGGCTCCTTCGACCACGAGGTCGCGAACCGTGCGGGCGTCGCGCATGGCGATCGACAGGCCTTGGCCGATGATCGGGTCGTTGTGGCCGGCGGCGTCACCGATCAGCACGGCGCCGTCCACGTACGGCTCGGCGCACCAGGTGTCGTCGCCGGGATAGGTGGCGCAGGGACCGGCGGGCGTCGCCGTGACGACCTGCTCGCTCCACGGGTAGCCCGACACCGCGCACGCCTCGAGGAAGCGCACGGCACCATCGCGCCCGGCAAAGCGGTGCTGGCCGGACAGTCCGGTGCACACGTAGGCTCGCGCCCGGCCGTCGCCCTGGTGGAAGAGCAGGAAGAGCCGGTCGTCTTCGCCGATCAGCACGTCGTGGTCGTCGGACACCCCGCGGAGGCCGTCGAGCAGCAGCCCGGCGATGTAACTCGTCTCCGGTTGGCGCTCCAACGTGATGCCGAGCGCCCGGCGGGTCACCGAACGGCGGCCGTCGGCGCCGACGGCTTGATCGCCGCCGTGGCCATTCGGGCCGACGTTGCGGTCCTCCATGCCGATACCGACTTCGACGTGCTCGCCCGACACACCCGCCTACGCCTCGAATCGACCTGAGCGAAGGTCCTCATGGGCAGGTAATTGCGGTGCCGCTCCGGGTCGATGAGTCAGAATCGGACGTGGACCGAGAGGACGAGCAGCAGGCCCTGCACGAGTACTACGTGTTGGGTCTGGAGCAGAGTCGGCTCGACAGCGGGCCGGGCCTCGTCGAGTTCGAGCGCACGAAGGAGATCGTCCTACGGCACCTACCCGACGCGCGCTGTGACGTGGCGGACATCGGCGGTGGTCCGGGTCGATACGCGCTGTGGCTGGCCGGTCTGGGCTATGCGGTGCGCCACCGAGATCTGGTCTCCCTGCACGTCGAACAGCTCACCGCCGCGTCGGCCGGGCGCGACGACATCGACACGGCCGTCTGCGACGCCACCCGCTTGGACCTTGACGATCAGGCCGTCGACGCCGTGCTGCTCCTCGGCCCCCTCTACCACCTCCCACGACGTCGTGACCGACTGCAGGCTCTGCGCGAGGCCCGCCGTATCGTCACGCCGGGAGGACCGGTGTTCGTGGCCGCCATCTCGCGATGGGCGGCCCGACTGAACGGCGTGCTGGTCGAGCAGCTGTACCGTCACCTCCCCGAAATCCTCGACGAGGTGGAACGTGTGGAGCGCAGCGGCGAGCTCCGTCCGTTGTTCCCGGGATCGTTCACCGGGTACAGCCATCGCCCGCGCCAGCTGGCCGCCGAGCTACGAGCCGCCGAGCTCGACGTCGTCGACCTCGTCGCGGTCGAAGGACCCACTGCGCTGGTGCCCGACCTGACCGAGCGGATGAAGGACCCCATCGACACACAGGTCGTGCTCGAAGCGGCGCGGGCGCTCGAGCGCGTGCCCGAGCTCCTCGGCGCCGGTTCCCATCTGATCGCGACCGGTCGAAGGCCAGCTCACTGAGCGATCATCCTCGACGACTCAGCTGGGCTGGACTCCCGGCAGCGGGCCTGCGGACAGTGGCGTCGAGTGACGACGCCAGATGCGCCAGTCGCCGGCGATCCTGCGCCAGACGTCGCTGATCGCGAACGTACCGCTGCGGTCGGAGCCCACCACGGTCGCCCGCATTCGGTCCCGGTGCAGCACGACGGCGAGATCGCCCGCGACTTCGACGATCTCCTCCTCGACCGCGTACTCGTGCACGACGTACTCGGGCAACACGTCGAGCCACCGCCGCCGCGGCATGACAGCACGCTCCGGCTGCACGAGGACCAGCGCATAGTCCGCGTCGAGCACGGTCTCCGCGACGACGGCGTCGCGCGACTCGATGCACTGCTGGAACCGGTCCATGGCGTCGCGCAGATCACCCCCCACGAGCAATGACGCTAATCGTCGGCGGGGAGCGCATCCAGCCACGTGCTGACGACCTCGACCACGGTGGCATCGGCGCCCTTCAGGTCGTGGCCCTTGCCGTCGATCCAGTGGTGCGTCACCGCACCCGGGACGGTGGCCGTCCACTCGATCAGCTCGTCGGGGGACCCGAACGGGTCCTTGGTGCCGTGTACGAACAGGCACGGGACGCGCAGGTCCACCAGGTGCTCGACGCGCAGCCGGTCGGGGCGGCCGGGCGGATGCAGCGGGTAGGAGATCGCCACCACGCCGACGGTCGACGTCGGTGCCGGTGCGCCGTCGGCGCCGGCGGCGACCATCGAGCAGATCCGCCCGCCCATCGA